>CAYNQE010000004.1:0-43540 GCA_964399345.1 uncultured Candidatus Saccharibacteria bacterium | reverse complement strand
TCTATATTTGGAATCCCGTGAAGAGTTGTGGGTTCCTTGTTTAATAAGGAGGCACACATTAAGCCCAGCGCTCCATTCTTTGAAGTGTTAGTTACAGCCACTCCGTGCAGTTTACTTCCTCCTTTGATTATGAAATCAACGCCTTCTTTTATACCAACCACTTGGTGCTGTAAGACTTCACTAATTTTGAAGAGTTGTGCAGTGGATAGATTCTGATCGCCTTTTTCCATTCTAGCTACAGCTGATTGTGAAGTTTTTAGGGCTTTAGCAAATTCACTCTGGGTCATTCCCCTCTTTTTTCTTAATTCTTTTATAAATAGTCCAATTTTTCTGTGAGGTTTCATTCAATGGAGTATATCATATATGATATAGGTGTTTAGGATATCCACTGTGTTATGCTGTCCAATATGTTCATAGTGCACGTAACCCCAATAGTAAAAAGCAGGATGTCCCATCTCTCATATTTTTCAGCTGATGAAATTCCTGTTGGCTCTGTTATACAAGTACCACTGCGGAGCAAAGAAGTTCCTGCACTTGTTCTTGAAGTTGAAGATGCAAAAGCAATTAAGTCTCTCCTTCGTACTAATACTTATGAGACTAAAAAGATCCGCAAGCAAAAACCTAGTATTGTATTTACTTCGGGTTTTGTAAGGGCGATAAATGAGACGGCTAAATATTTTGCAACCTCGGAAGGTTCTCTAATTCAGAGCTACACTCCTACCGCTATTTTGGACACTCTATCTGAAGGAAAGATGAAGAATCCCATCGTTACAGAAAGAGATCCTTCAACTTTTGAAAAACTGGCACTGCAGTTACCAAAGAAAGAACGTTTTGAGAAATATAAGACTCTGATACGTGGAAACTTTGCAAAAGGAGAGTCAGTTTTTCTTTGTGTTCCTACGATAAATGAAGCAACTGCGTTCTTGGAGGAATACAGCAAAGGAATAGAGCAGTACTCCTTTCTTTTGGAGAGCTCTTCTTCAAAGAAGAAGCAGCTGGAGACTTGGAATTTAATCCTTAAGGAAGAGCATCCTGTTTTAATAATAGGTACACCAGTATTTTTGAGCATTCCACGATGGGATCTCTCTATGTATATTATCGAGAATGAAGTTTCTTCTTCATTTAAACAACAGGTGCGACCAAAGGTTGACGCCCGGGTTTTAATTGAAAATATTGCAAGGGAAACTAAGAGCTCATTAATTTACGCTGGAACTACTTTAAGTTTAAAAGTTCAAAAAGAAATTCTTAGTGGATTTATTACAAGAATGGAAGAGCATTCTAGAAGAATGAAAGCAGAGACTAAGGTGGTGGTGGTTGATGCCAAAGAAGACCGGGTTCTTGCAAAAGAAAAGAAGCGAGAGTTCCCTTCTCTTTCTTCTAAAACCGTTGAGAAGTTAAAAGAGTCTGTCTCTTTAGGAAAACGCGCCTTTGTATTTGCAGGAAGAAGAGGCCTAGCCTCTCAAACAGTTTGTAACGATTGCGACCAAGTTGTTACTTGTAATAGTTGTAATTCCCCTATGGTATTACACGAAGGTAAAAATTCACGAAACTTACTGTGTCACCGATGCGGAAGTGGACGAGATGCAAATGAGTCGTGTGTTTCTTGTAATAGCTGGGACCTGGTTCCACTTGGTATTGGAATAGAAAGAATCCAGCAATATATTGAAAAAAATATAAGGGAGGCTGCCGTTTATGTACTAAGTAGTGATACAGCAAAAACACCTAAACAAGCAAAGAAAATTGTAGAGGAATTCTATGCTACGGAAGGCGCAGTTCTTGTGGGTACCGAAATGGCACTCCCCTATATTAAAGAAGAAGTTTTCTGCTCAGTTATGAGCTCACTTGATTCGCTACTTTCGATTGCAGACTTCCACATTGAAGAAAAGATATTCGGTATTATCGCGAGGCTTTGTGAGATGACCTCAAGTTCACTCTTAATCGAGTCTACTTCTGTGGAAAACCCAATGCTAGGTTATGCAAAAAGTGGTTCCATTTCTGAGTACGTTAAATATGAGCTAGATCTTAGAGAAAAACTTTTATATCCTCCATTTAGTACGCTTGTCAAAGTTACATGCTCTGGAACAAGAATTGGCGTGATTTCAAATATGCAAAAGTTCGTTGAACTTACAAAGGAATATAATCCTCGTGTCTTTGCAGGCTTTATAAAAAAGGGACAAAACTTAGAACTAAATGTACTTATTAAAATTAGGAAGTGGCCGGAGGAGCGATTGGTTGAAATTTTAAAAGCGCTCCCTATGCAATTTAGTGTAGATGTGGATCCTACTAAAACCCTTTAAATATTCACGTAATCGCGGTATATTTTTGCTATGCATAACTTAGTTTTTGTAGAAAACCCTGTTTTACGAAAGAGTGCACTTGAAGTTAGTGACGTCTCAGACGTTCAAGGGATAATAGAGGCAATGAAAAAGGTGCTTGGTAATGAAAAGTACGGAGTAGCAATTGCAGCGCCTCAAATTGGAGAATCTCTACGTATTTTTATAATCGCAGGGCATGTTTTTGCATCCCGCTCGGGAGAGGAGTTTAATTCAAAGATTCACATTGATCAGGTTTTTATAAACCCAGAGGTTATAAAAGTTTCAAAAAAGTTAGTTATTGCTGACGAAGGGTGTCTTTCTGTTCCTAATAAATATGGAACAAAGGTTGAACGGAACGAAAAAATAACTATTTCATATTTAGACGAAAGTGGAGAAAAGCATGAAAGAGGAGCATCTAGTTTTCTCTCTCGTGTATTTCAGCACGAAATTGATCACCTTAACGGTGTTCTCTACACTGACAACGCAATTGAAGTTATTGAAGTGGATGAGAATTTGAAGCCTGTATGAAATTCATCTTCTTCGGAACACCAAAACTCTCTGTAATAGTTTTAGAGGAACTTAAAGCACAAGACCTTCTTCCTTCTTTGGTAATTACAGCGCCCGACAAGCCTTCAGGACGTGGAATGAAAATAAAATCATCTCCCGTTAAATTGTGGGCTATTGAAAATGATATTCCAACTATTGAGCCGGAGAAATATTCCTCTGAGGTTGTTACAGAAATACGTAATGTTGGAGCTGAAGTGTTTGTTTTGGTTGCTTACGGAAAAATACTTCCTCAATCAGTTATTGATCTCTCTCCCAATGGAATATTGAACGTACATCCATCACTTCTTCCTAAACTAAGAGGTCCTTCTCCCGTGCGTAGTGCCATCCTAGAAGACCATAAGGAAACAGGTGTATCTATTATGTTAATCGATGAAAAAATGGATCACGGGCCAATTTTGATCCAAGAGAAGTACACTCCAGAGGCATGGCCACCTAACGCTCGTGAATTAGATGAATTTCTCTTTGCTAGAGGAGGGTCAATGTTAGCTGACGCCATTCCTAAATATCTTAGTGGAGATCTTGTTTCCGTTGAACAAGATCATTCAAAAGCAACGTACTGTAAATTGTTTGAAAAAGAAGACGGGCTTATTGATTTGAACGATTATGCTTATTTAAACCTTTTGAAAATTCACGCATATCAAGGATGGCCTGGTACTTACTTTTTTGTTGGAGATGTGCGTGTGAATATAATTTCAGCACATATTGACGAAAAGTTGATTATCGACGAGGTTATTCCAGAAGGAAAAGGTAAAATGAGTTATAAGGATTTTATTTCCAAAAACGAAGAGCGTTCTTAATCTTTGCTCCCCCTCTTCTTAGAGAGTCTAGTTTTCTAGTCTTTCCCCTGCTTAGTCGTCTTGTTAGTTCGTCTTTTGATTCGTCTATTGCTGATTGGATTGATTCACCGTGCCCTACTGCGTGTGTGCGTTCTGATCCAGCATAAATTGTAATGTCCGCTCGAAAGATTACTCCTGAGTTTTGTTTTTGTTTTCGTGAGAGTTCAACGTCTGCTCGAAGGTTTTCCTCAGCTGTGTCCTTAAGTAGTTTAGTTACCATCTCTACTTTTTCTTCAGCGTAGTCTTTTATAGTTTCAGTTAACTCTAATGTTGGTGCTTTGAAATTTATTTGCATATTATTGTTTTAATACTAATATCTTTCTTCTTGTTCTGTGTCCTGTTTGAATTATAGCGTTTTCCACATTAAAGTGCTCAGCAATTAGTTGTCTAACTCTTGAGTTGGCCAAATTATTTTGCGCTGGTTCTCTGACGTAGATATCAAATGTATCGTCTTCGTTTTTAACGAACTTTTCCTTTTTAGAGCTTGGGAATACTTTAACCTTTATTTGCATCTAGATGTTCGATTATGGCGTCACTTTCATACATTTCTGTCTCTCCGTCTACTAAGTATGGAACTTGGCGTTTTCCTCCTCTTTCAACTAATTCAGCGGCAATTGCGTCATCTTCTTCAATATTTCGTAGGTCAAAGGTAATATTATTTGCTTCTGCGTAGTTTAGAACTTTGACGCAAAATGGGCAGGTTGGTTTGTAGTATAGGATCATATTTATATTTTATTAGCTTTTTTATATTGTAACATATTGAACTTCGTGTAGAATGTTTCCATCTTGAAAGAGATGTATTCCGCGGTAGCTCAGCGGTAGAGCAACCCGCTGTTAACGGGTAGGTCACAGGTTCGAATCCTGTCCGCGGAGCCCAATTGGAAGCTCTCCATATTTTCACAATCTCGGAGGGTTTCCACGCTTAGATATATAGCTTATTCAGGAAATTGGGAGAGTTCTGAAGTTGTAAATCAAAATAAAGCCTTTTTTGGCACTTCAGAACTACTTAATAACAGTACTTGATTTTTAAATTAGATGATGTATATTTCAGTTATGCCTGTGAGCGTAAGCTCCGTTCAGCCAACATATATTGTAAGTTGAAGGCAGGCATATCAAAAAAACCACCAATTGGTGGTTTTTTTGATTATCCATCGGCTATGTCGTCGTGAGCTAACTTATATGATGTCTTGCGTTTCAAATCAGTATCTGACATCACACTCCAAAAATGACAGTCTCCTGAGCCAATTTTCCTAACAATTACCCTAACTCTAATTTGTTCTCCTGTTCCAACAATCCCCACAAATCCAAAAAATTCCATTTCTTTCATTTCTCTTGATCCGTCCGATTTCTTCGTTCTACCAACTACTCCCCACTGTTTTCTGTATTCCTGGAGTGTACCCGAATTTTTTATTATTTCCTTCACAGAAGGAAGTAGAGAAAATTTATGCATTTGTGCACTTTTGCCTCGCTCACTACCAGAAGGATTATATTTTAAATGATGAAAGCCGTTGGAGTTAAATTTTACCAGCCCATCTAAATATGGACATTGAACTTTTCCTAATGTTTTATAGAAATCGCCAGCCTTCTTTATTTCTTTTTTATGTCGTGACAAAATACCCATTCAGTGATTATACACAAAGAATACCTAGCTGCCAGAATAGATAATGTAAGAGATATTTCTGAATTTATGCCAGCTCACGGTTCTGAACGCTTCCAGTGCTGCGAGCCAGCAAAAATAGCCCTGAGACAAAGGGTTTATCTTTGTACCCGAAAAGGACATTAGAACTTTTTCTTTATATAATATAAATATGGAGGAATTGGAAAACTTTTTACAAAAACAGCGGATACTGCAAATAGCTCCACACGCAGGTGACCCGTGGATAGCTAACGTTTTTATGGGATGCCAATCGCCAGAGAAAATCTACTTTATTGGTAGTCCTAAAACACTGTACGGGGAGAAATTACTAGAAGACCCAAAGCTCGCCTTTGCAACAGCGTGGTGTGACAATAACAACCACCTAGACAGGAAAGGTGTTCAGGGCGTTGGTGAGGCAGTACTTTCGCAAGACGAGGAAGATATTGCCATGGGGGTGAAGTTGCACAATCAGAACTATCCAGAGTTCGCAGAGCGTATCACAGTAGATTGGGTGCACACCAACGAGCGTGGTTCTGGTGTTTGGATAATACGACCAACCTTTATAAAGTTTTGGAATGATGAACTATATGGTCTTGATGGCTCAAAAGAGTTCAAGTTTGATTAAACTACATTGAGTTCAATACCGTCAGATTTTAAGTTTGGAATATAAATACACTCCTCTGTAGTCTGAAAATAGGTTCTAACATCGTCTACTAGGCGGAGCAATAAAAAATGTCCCCTTCTGGGGTTATTTTTTATACCCAAAGAATATGTTCGAACTTTTGGTATACTAAATTTATGAAAACATTAAAATGCGATTTATGTGAAGTAACTGCAGACGGAAAATCATTCGAAGATTGGATGATGGCACTTATGCCACATTACAAGGAGGCACACGCCGAAGTAATGAATGATCCGAATAAAACAAAAGAGGACATGATGAAATGGATGACTGAGAACAAGGTGCGATTTGACGCTGCTTAGGCGTGCTAATATTAATCCAATGATTAACTTTTCTTGGATTGAGAAGAAAATGAGTAGCGCTCCAGCATGGGAAAAGGCAACTGTTTTTATCCTCGCTCCTCAAATTTTTGCGCTTGTTGTAACTGGGTTTAGCCTTACTCACATGTGGCGAGACCGCAATAGGAAAAATAGAGATTGGTTCTATCTTAAAAGAAACATAGTAATTTGGGTGTTAGCACTTGCATGGTTTTACACTTGGTGGCTTGCACTCTTCCCAATATTTGTTTACACGACCGCTACATATTTCATCTAGACATTGCTATATTCCAAAATAATGTGTATCCTCTTGTAAATTAATTAAAATATTATGGCAAAACGAGCAACAGGAATAGAAAAAGGAAAGAAATCTCATTCACGTAAAACAAAGAAACGTTTAGAGATAAAGCACAAGATGCTTGCAGGACGTTCTGCAAAGAAGAAGTAAAAGCCCCGAAAGGGGTTTTCTCCTTGACAAATCCACCCAATTGCTATTTAATACTGCCCAATCAGGTAACCCCTAAAAGAAGGACTATGTCGAGTTTTGTTTTCTAGGTAACTTATTTGAGGATATTATTGTTTAAGTTCAAGCAAAATGACACAAGGAACTGTTGCTCGAATCATGGATAAAGGCTACGGCTTTATTTCCGTTGAGGGCGAAGAAAAGGACCTTTTCTTTCACGCTAACGAACTACAAAACGCTACTTTCGATGACTTGAAAGAAGGTGATGCTGTAGAATTCGAAGTTGTGGATGGACAAAAAGGACCACAAGCAGAACAGGTTAGCAAAGTTTAACCCGTTTACAAAAACACCCTCGCTTAGGCGGGGGTGTTTTTGTTTGACAAAACTAGTTTTAAAAGTATTATGTCGGTTGATTTTGTTCCAACAGGAGGCTTAAATGCTCACAAAACTGGCTAAGCTAATTCGGAAACGAGTATCCGTGCCCGAGGCTACTACAATCATGAATACGGCAGGAATAGATGCCTGCATGGCTGTACACAAAAAAGAGTCCGGGGCAATTCAAAACCGAGTGAAGCTCGTAGAGGAATTAGGCTTGAACCCTAAAGAGTACGCCATAGTACTTGCTTCTGCCGACGATGAGGTTGGTAATATGCTCGCACAGCTGCTACTTCCAGAAAAGAATTGGGAATGTGAACTTGGCGACCCAAACCCTCCATACCTAAAAGGAATAGTGGAAAGAGAGAGTATGGCTCAATGGATAAAAATGCATCATCCATACTCATCTGAAAGACTTCTTTCTTCTGTCGGTTTGGTGGTTCTGGTTGTTGCACATGGCGCTGCAGTTGTTTTTCCTACCTGAACCTTAGAAACGCTCCTCTTTCGAGGGGCGTTTTGCTATTTACCGTTTTTCTTTCTTTCAGTTTCAGTAAGAAATTGTTTACGTAAACGTATTGAATTTGGAGTAACTTCCAAGAACTCATCGTCTCGCATGTATCCCATAGCCTTTTCAAGTGTAAGATCAAGAGGCGGTGCTAGCTTAATATTCTCATCAGTTCCAGATGCACGCATGTTTGTAAGTTGTTTTCCTTTAGTAGGGTTTACAAACATGTCTTCTCCCTTTGAAGTATTTCCAATTACCATCCCCTCGTACACTTCAACGTTTGCACCAATGTAGAGAACTCCACGTTCTTGAAGGTTTGCAAGAGAAAAGCCTAATACTTTTCCTGTTGCCATAGATACCATTGAACCAAGTTCTGTTTTCTTTATCTCCCCTGCGTGTGGTCCAAAGTGACTAAAGATTGAAGTCATAATTCCCTCTCCCTTGGTGTCCACTACAAGCTCATTTCGATATCCTAGTAGTCCGCGTGTTGGCACTTCAAACGTAAGGCGGACTTCTCCGTGCTCGTGTCCCATGCTTGTCATAATTCCACGACGTTTTCCTAGTTTTTCAATAACAGCACCTGAAAATTCTTCTGGAACTAAAATACTTACATCCTCGTATGGTTCGTGGGTTTTCCCATCGACTTCTTTAAAAATTACTTCTGGTTGCGAGATTGCAAGTTCATAGCCTTCTCTTCGCATGTTTTCAATTAAAACAGCAAGGTGAAGTTCTCCTCTTCCAAAAACTTTCATTCGAGCGCCTTCTGCTGGCTCTATTCTAAGCCCAACATTGATTTCAAGCTCCTTCTCTAGTCTTTCGTTAATTTGACGTCCCGTAACATATTTTCCAACTCTTCCTGCAAATGGTGAATTATTTACAAACATAAACAATGAAATTGTTGGCTCATCTACTGAGATTGCCGGCATAGATTCTCCTTCAAAGCTGTTTAATACAGTTTCTCCGATAAATATTTCAGGAACCCCTGCAAACATAACAATGTCTCCGGCTGCGGCTTCTTTAACTTCTCGTTTTTCTAATCCATCAAAAGTGAAAAGCTTTGTTATCTTTCCTTTATATTCCTTGTCGCTTGCGTCCTTTATAAATAGTTCTTGTTTTTCTTTAAGTGTTCCTTCGTAAATTCTTGCCACCCCCATTCTTCCAAGAAAATCGTCGTAGGCAAGGTTGAAGATCTGTGCTCGGAGATCTTTGTCTTTTAGGTTTTCACCGGATGCTGGGGCAACTTTTTCTAAAATCACATCAAGAATTGGCGTAAGGTCTACCGCATTGTCATCCATGCTACGTTTTGCAATGCCGTCGCGTCCAACTGCGTAGAGTGTTGTAAAATCCAATTGCTCGTCTGTTGCTCCTAAATCTAGGAAAAGTTCGTATACCGCCTCTTCTGCCTTATCAACGTCTGCTGCTGGCTTATCAATCTTATTTAAAATCAAAATTGGTTTTAAACCTAGTTCAAGAGATTTCTTTAGTACAAATTTGGTTTGTGGCATAGGACCCTCGGCGGCATCTACCACCAAAAGAACTGAGTCAATTGATCGCAATACGCGTTCAACTTCTGAACCAAAGTCGGCGTGGCCTGGAGTATCTAGAATATTAATTTTGGTATCCTTGTAGATTACACTGGTGTTTTTAGCGTAGATTGTAATACCTCGCTCTTTTTCAATAGCATCTGAGTCCATTGACTGACCCTCCTTAATTGCACCGGCTTGACCCATAATAGCGTCAGTAAGAGTTGTCTTACCGTGGTCAACGTGTGCGATTATTGCGATATTTCGTATCTCCATAAGGTAGGCAACTATACCCTTAAAATGCCGTGTTAACAATAGTTTGTTATACTACAGAAATGAAAAATTCTTTCGGTAAAATACCTATATCAGTTACTAGTCTTAATACTACAAGCCAGGATTCATTTAAGCACATACTATTCATCCATATGTCTTGGGGAGGTGCCTGGGCCTTTAAGAATTATCTTAAATTTTTTGCCGGAAATGGATATTATGCACACGCACTGGACCTCCGGGGTCATGGTAGTAGTGGTGGAAGTGTTGAAGGAACTACCATGCAAAATTATGTCGAAGACGTACGTGTTGCTGTTGAAGGTCTGGGCATTCATAATCCTATTGTTATAGGTCACTCAATGGGTGGCCTGGTTGCACTGATGTATAGTGCACAATATGGATCATCTGCCACAGTATCACTTGACGGAAGTCCACCAATTGAAATTCAAGAAACAAGTGTAGAAAAAGTATATCCAGCTTCATATACTGCCGCAGACGCCGGCATGTCAAAGAATCCTATAAAAGTAATGATGGCTTTAAGAGATATTCCATTCATGCAATTAATGAAAATGAAATTCGCACTAGGAGTTGAGTCGGGAATTGCACGAAGTGATCGTAAGCGTGGAATTTCAATATCTAAAGAAGATCTAACGCAGCCACTTTTGTTTATCGGTGCAGAAAAAGGTAACTCCCTTTCCTTTGGAATTGGAATAGAAAAGGTACGTAAACAAGCAGAATATTATGATGCACCTGTCTATGAGATTAAAGGAGCAACACACCCTGGTTTGTTGTTTGGAAAACATTGGAAACAAACTGCTCGCTCTATACTAGAATGGCTAAGGGAGAATAGTCTGTAAGTATATGAGAGAACGAATTAAGCCCTACATGAAATTCGCGCCAACTGTGGCCCTGATGTTTGGATTTGTTTTTGATATCTTTACCCTTAACCGACCCGATGCTGCTTTTGAAAATATTGTTATAGTTGGGTACTTGCTTATTAGTGCGACCGTTATAATCCTTCTGCAAAATACCTCTACTGAAAAACGCACTCTTATCCTAATGACCATACTGCAGTTCTCCTTTGGAAACTTGGCGAGTGCCCTGATGATTCTCTACGCACTAAGCGGAACTCTAGCCGGAAGTGCAATTTTTGTGGGTATCTTGGGAGGTCTTTTCTTAGGAAATGAATTGTTTAAAGATCGCTATGCACGTACTACGTTACAAATTGCGATATGGTTCTTTTTAATTCTTACATATTCCACTCTAATCGTTCCTGTTATCGTTGGAAGTCTGGGTATTGTTATCTTTGGTATCAGTGTAGTTATGGCGTTGTTTATAGTAGCCCTTCTTATCCAAGTACTTTCCCTTGCAACACGAGTTCCTTTTGTTGAACACGCAAAGACATTAAGGGTGTTACTGCTTTCCATTGCAGGAATCTTTAGCATTCTATATTTCCTTAATTTCATTCCCCCTGTTCCGCTTGCAACAAAGCATATGGGTATCTATCACAACATAACGCGCCTTGGAGAGTCTTACGTTCTTGAGTATGAGCAGCCAGTTTGGTTTAAATTTTGGCGTGATTATAACAAAACAGTAAATGTTGTTGTTGGAGAACCTATACACTGCTTCAGTGCAATTTTTGCGCCAGGAAACATTAAGGTGGAAATTTATCACAGTTGGGATATGTACGACCCTCAAAAAAAGAAATGGACCACTGTAGCTAGAATTCCTTTTCCAATATTAGGAGGAAGATTGTCTGGTTACCGAGGATACACGCAAACAACTCAATTAGAGAAAGGTTCTTGGCGTTGTCGTGCTGAAACAAAGCGAGGTGCGGCCCTTGGTCAAACCGCATTTCGCGTTCGTGAAGTTGAAAGAAAAATTGATACAAAAATACTTAAGTTTTAATTATCCACAGAAATATTGACAAGGGGGTATTTCGGTGCTATTGTCGGGGTAGCGTTGAAACAACGATGAGGTACCAAAATGGCAAGCGAAACAACGCTTGAGACTTGGACTGACAGAGTGGCTGAAAAAATGCAGGAAGCAAAGTCTAACGGAAAAAGACTTAATCCTGTGACTGCAGCTAGAAAAGTCGTTATGGGTTCTGGAATTTTCGACAAGCAAGATCTTAAAAGATTGAGTACGGAAATCCAAGGACGCCTTTCCAGGAGAAGTGCTGAGGCTAGAAGAGCACGTTTTCGGACGACATCAGACCAGTTCAAAAGGCAGACATCGCTATCTTTTTAATCGCTACGTGGCCGCCCGACTCTCCTTGTCGGACGGCTGCTTTTTTCTTTACCACTCAATACCCTTCTCTAAATATTCGTTTGTCTTACTAAAATGCTTACACCCAAAGAATCCACGGTACGAAGAAAGCGGTGATGGATGTGGCGCCTCTAGTACTAAGTGCTTACTTGTATCAATATTCTTACCTTTTTCTTTAGCGTATGCCCCCCAGAGAATAAATACTATTTCCTCTCTTTCATTGGAGAGCTTTTTAATTACTGCGTCAGTAAATTCTTCCCATCCATGTCCTTGGTGAGAGCCCGCTTCTCCTTTTCTTACAGTTAAAGTTGAGTTTAATAGCAACACTCCTTGTTTTGCCCACTCTTTCAAATTTCCTTTAACTTCTCCAATGTCAGATTTAATTTCCTTATATATATTTTGTAATGACGGTGGTATTGCTACGCCTTCGTTTACTGAAAAACAAAGTCCATTTGCTTGCCCTTCTCCGTGGTACGGGTCTTGTCCTAAAATTACAACTCTTGTCTTATTAAAAGGACAAAGATCAAACGCTCTTAAAATATTTTCCTTCTTTGGATAGATAGTGTTGTTTGAATATTCTTCTTTAATAAACTTCTGTAAGTTTAAAAAATATTCTTTTTTGAATTCGCCTTTTAGTTTTTCTTTCCAGTCATTCTTCATATTTATATTATACAAAAATAGAGAACGCCGCACAGCAAGAATGCTGGCGGCGTCTTAAAAGTTCAATCGATGCAAATGTACGCATGCCCATTTTCCGTAAGAAAAGTACACACCCCTTTCATGGTAATGAAATGTCCCATGTGAGGAACTGGAACTTCGACGGTTGTAGGTACCATTCTATGTCCAATATTAAGGAACCCTGGAACTTTCACATCACCGTTGATAGTCACAGTTGAAATTGTCTTAGCCACGCCAACAAGCTCATGTTGCCCAGTATCATGATTAAGAGCAAAAAGACCTCCTCCTGAGCTGCCCAAAATTATCGGGGCTGATGCTAATATGGTTTTCTCATCCACGTACGAAACCATCCCAAGAGTTGGAAACGGAACCCAGCCGAGCCCAGAGCCTACTGCAAATACCTGCTCAAGGACCCTGGGAGGAGAACGACCAATTTTGGCAACGTTAGTCAAAGTGTCAGAATTTCCATGCAATTGTAACAGCGCAAGATCAGCCTCTTTATCAAAAGCAACGATGTTGGCCACATACATACCCCTGGAAGAAAGACTTCCTTTTTCTGCATATCTGTAAATCCAGACCTTAGCGGGCTTGTACACGGCTGCGCCTTCCTCTTGCGATATCAGCTCAGATATTACATGAAAGTTGGTTACGACAAAAGTGGCTACGTCGCCAGAATTTTTGCCCACACCAGAATAAATCACTACCCCCGTACCGGTGTAGATCTCACTTACTCTCACAAAAACCACCGGATCTATAATTTGTGATCCTACGTAGTCAAGATACGAGTGCATGGCATCCTGCTTCGGCCCGCCAATTGCAAAGCCAGCTGTAGACAAAGATAGTAAAAGTACTGATAGCAAAGTTTTCATTGCTCGATCTCCCTTGCAATATAAATGCCCCAACGTTGTGAGGGGGCCTGTATATGTTGTACTCCTCTTAAACTAGAAAGTCAAATAACAAAAAACCCGCTTTCGCGGGCTTTTGTTATTTCCTAAAGCAATCTCTGCATTTAAGGTTGCTGGTGTCTCTTGGCTCAAACGGCAAACTTGTTATAGCTCCACCACAATCAGCACAAGTCCAGTTACCTTCATGCATGGTGCGCTCAGCTCGAGGTGATTCATCTTGTCGTTTCTTGTGACAGTCACGACACATCAATCCGCTTTCTCTTGCAGGATCTGGCTCAAACGGAAGTTCTGTTATAGCAGCGTTACAACTTCCGCATTTCCAATCTCCTGTGAACATTTTTTTATCGTCCATGTATTAGATTTTTTTCTTATAAGTTGTTGTGTATTCGTATCGACGCGATTGTGAATCACAACCTATTCGAAAACTTAATCAAATGATATCACGCTCTTGTATGTATCAATCAGGTACTAGTGTATAATTTATAAATGATATTTTTTAAAGTGTTGTTGGCCGTAGTTCTCACTCTTGTTGCATTTTCTCTCTGGGGATCCATGACTCAAGAGCCAATTGAAGAGGCACCGTTTGAAATAGCTACTTAACGAACTGATTTGTACCCTCCGGGTACTCCATTAGGTGATAGGACAACTTGCCAAAGTTGCACGTATCTTGCTCTAAACAAACCCGCGCAAGATAGAAGATAATATTTCCACATACGATAAAACCTCTCATTGTATTTAGAAAGGCGTCCAGATTTCCAAGCGTCATCAAAACGAATAAACCACTCCATCAAGGTCTTGTCATAGTCCGCTCCAAAATTATGCAAATCTTCCATTAGGAAAAGCCCTTCGTGAGATTTTGATAATTCAGCCAATGATGGAAGCTTGCCATTTTTAAAGATCCTTTTGTGATACCAAGGTTCACCGTGTTTTTTAGTTGTACGTGCTCCTATCGTGTGAAGCAAAAACAGCCCATTGGGTTTAAGAAGACGGTTGGCAACTTCCATAAACTTTCTAAAATTTTTACCACCTACTGCTTCAAACATTCCTATAGACACAATATGATCAAACGGTTCTTCCTCAACTTCTCTATAGTCCATAAAAAGATAGTCAACGGACAATCCCTTTGTTCTTTCTCTTGCAACTTCTAGTTGCCCTTTAGATATGGTAACACCAGTTACGTGTACTCCGTAATTTTCCGCAGCGTACTTTGCAAAAGAACCAAATCCACAACCAATGTCCAAAACCCTGTCTCCTTCTTTTAGGCCTAGTTTTCGACAAACAAGATCGTGTTTATGGTCTTGGGCCTCATTAAGTGTAGTTGCACCATTTCCATAGTATCCACATGTATACGTCATAGTCTCATCCAGCATTTCCGGATACACTCCATCAGGATCATCGTAGTGATGTTCAGCCACCTGAAACGCCCGTTTAACACTTTGCAAATTGAAAAATTTAGAGATAATTACATGCCATAAGATTCCTACGTTAAAAAATCTACCCCTTAAGTCACTCTGTATTGACTGATAAACAAAAGCATCTAGGTTTTCTGCATCCCACTTCTTATCCATATATCCATCCCCCAGAGCTAGAGTCCCTCCTTTAAATACATCCTTATATATTTCGTCATCGTGAATCTGGATGTCATGGAGTCTATCACCACCAACCTCAATGTCTGCGCTCTTAAGAAGTTTTAAAATTTCTGCCTTTGCACTCATTTTTATGACAATACACTTATAACAGTCTAAGAGCAATCTGGACACTTGCATGTTTTTATAAACTCATCTGTATATTCTTTACCGTAGTCAATTCCTAACTCCTCTCCTGCATCAATATCTCTAGTTGCATAGAAATTTATTCGCCCATTTTCAATCTCAGCCTCCGCATTAGGTTCACAAAAATGATTAATGTATCTTGCTAAATTTGATTCTTCTTCACCATCAATTGTGTATTTGTCATTCACCTCAAAAAGATATTTGGTCTTTCGTCTGTCTGCTTCTTCTGAGGTAATTAGATCTCCCGCATATTCGATTATAAACTCACCTTTTTTTAACGGCTTTTCTGTAAAAAGTCCTTTGCCGGCAAACGATTCTTTAATGTTAAATGTATTCATAAACTGATATAGTTATTCCAATGGATATTTACACAAGTTCGCAGATTGGTCTAGTCATTTTCATTTTGGTACTTACGGCCTTTCTTATCTACAGTACAGTCTTAATATACCACTGGTTTTCGTTTAGTTTGTATAGTCAAACAGCTGTGAAAGCAACGGCGATATACTTTGCGATAAGTTCGGTGTTTCTTTTCCATATGTTAACAAGCTCTCTATGAAAGACGTGCTCTTAAAAAGAAATATACAATTACAACCGGAAGAAAAAGTCTTACTTGTTGTGCGGAAACACTGGTTTGTTTTGTTTGCAGCTGCTATAAAGGTTTTCTTAATCGGAATCCTTCCGTTTGTTATACTTCCGTTTGCAGCCCCTTATGTTTCAATCGATCCAGCACTTCCAACTTTTCTAGTGAGTGCTTGGCTATTAATAATATGGCTGATGCTTTTCACTGTGTGGACAACCTTTTACCTTGATGTCTGGATAGTTACGGATAAGAGAATAATTAATATAGATCAAATAACACTCTTTAGAAGAAGTGTCTCCACACTTCGTATTGAGCGAGTTCAAGATATTAAAGTTGAGAGAATTGGTTTTTTCTCAACACTTCTTAACTTTGGAGAGCTTCAGATACAAACTGCCGGTCCAGAGGCTTCTTTTTATACAATAGACGGTATTCCTGCCCCTGGAGACGTACGAAATGCCATTATGAGGCGTGTAGACATGACAACCGAGCATAAGAGCAAGATTGAGTACAACGTAGAAGAGAGGCCGTCTCAAGGGGAGTAGCTTGTGCACAAGAAATTAAAAGTGTAACCTCTTGTCTAGGCTAAGAAAAGGAGCCATAAAGATGGAAATATATACTAAAGACCCCGAGTCAGAAAAGGCTGTATATCGCAAAAATCGTTCTATTGTAGCTTTGGTACACAAATATCTTGGAATGGCATCTGTTGTTGAAGTATCAAAAACGGATAATCCTGAGATATTCCATTTGTCAATCTCTAGAGACAACATGTTCTCCGATAAGGATTTCACAAAGAAAATTGAACAGAAATGAACAATGGCCTCGTCTTTACGCGAGGCCATTTTCCTTTAAAGCCATTTCTTGCTACCATTTGAGAATGAAAAAACTTTCAACAGACTCATATAAGGGAGTTCGAGACTTCTATCCTCGCGATAAGTTCATACATGACTACATGATGAACACTCTTGCTCGTGTTTGTGAAAGTTTTGGCTACGAAAGTTATGATGCCTCTATTCTCGAGCCTTCTGAATTGTATAAGACAAAAACAAGTGACGAGATTGTAAACGATCAAACATATACTTTTGAAGACCGTGGTGGGCGTGAAGTTACACTGCGTCCTGAAATGACTCCAACTGTAACAAGAATGGTTGCAGGGAAAGTGCGTGAACTAGGATTCCCTCTTCGTTGGTACTCTATACCTAACTGTTTCCGATACGAGAGAGCACAAAAGGGTAGGTTGCGTGAATTCTGGCAATTAAATGCTGATCTCTTTGGAATTGAAGGAATTGACGCCGATGTTGAGATAATTTCACTTGACTACAACCTGATGACAGGCTTTGGTGCAACTGAGAATGACTTTACAATACATATTAACGACCGAAGAGTGTTTGAGAATATCTTTGACGAAGTTGGTATTGATGACGGTACTCGTAAGAGTGTAATGTCACTACTTGATCGCCGAGCAAAAATTGATGACTTTGAAAGTGAGCTTGAAAAAATTGCAGGCGGAAAGGGAAAGGACTTACTAAAACTCCTTGATACGGCTGCATCTAATCCCCTTCTTGAGAATTTATTAAAAAGACTGAAAAACCTTGGGATAGGTAATGCAGTAATAGATACCACCATAGTTCGCGGTTTTGACTACTATACTGGCATGGTTTTTGAGGTGTTTGATACAGACGAAGGAAACAACCGATCTATATCCGGCGGAGGAAGATACGATGGCCTTATGGACCTCTTTGGGGTGGATAAGGTACCAACCGTTGGTTTTGCAACAGGAGACGTTACCTTAAGGGACTTCCTTGAAACACATGACCTACTACCCTCCTTTGCTTCCCCTACTGACATAATGCTTTGCGTAATAGATGAAGACTCCACTGAATTTGCAGATCTCGTTGCAAAAGGTCTGCGAGAGCAAGACATAAATGTCGCAGTTAACTATTCACGCAAAAAAGTAGGAGATCAAATTAAGTTGGCAGATAAAAAGAACATTCCGTTTGTGGCGTGTGTTGGTGAGAAGGAGCGAGAAAGCGGAGAACTCTCTGTTAAGAGTCTTTCAAGTGGAGAATCGAAAGATCTTCCAATTGAAGAAATACCGGAT
Organism: uncultured Candidatus Saccharibacteria bacterium; assembly: GCA_964399345.1. Lineage (GTDB taxonomy): Bacteria > Patescibacteriota > Minisyncoccia > Phycocordibacterales > UBA2100 > UBA2100. The sequence continues at coordinate 25,750 of CAYNQE010000004.1, read as the reverse complement.
TATATATTTACACAAGATGCGTAAAATAGTTTTTGATATAGAAACAAGTAACCAATTTTCTGAAGTCGGCTCGGGAGACCCTGCGGCGTTGGATCTTTCTGTTATTTGTATACATGATTCAGAAACGGATGAATATACTTCATACCTACAAGAAGACCTAGGCTCTCTTTGGAAAATCCTTGAAGGTGCTGATATGTTAATCGGATTTAACTCTGATCATTTCGATATACCTCTACTAAACAAATACTACCCTGGAGACTTAACTAACATTAAAAGTCTTGATCTTTTAAAGGAAATTCACGCTTCATTAGGTAGAAGGATAAAATTGGATATTATAGCTGAGGCCACACTTGGAGAGAAAAAGAGTGGTCACGGACTTGATGCAATAAAATGGTGGCGTGCCGTAGAAAAGCAAAAAGTGATCGACTACTGCATTCAAGACGTTAAAGTTACGAAAAAAATCTACGATTACGCCAGGAAGCACGGAAAGGTTAAATACAAAGACCTGGGTAAAATAAAGGAGATAAAGTTAGATACGAGCAAGTGGGAAGAAAAGAAAGATTCTACCCTTACGCATACGATGGGGTTTTAGAGAACAATTAAGATACCGACAGCAAGAACCACTCTGTAGAAAATAAATACATAGAGTGTATGACTTCTTAAAAACTTTAAAAGGAAATGTATAACTAGAAGTCCTACGACAAAAGCAGAGGCTACTCCTAAAATATCAATTTCGCCAAGTCCTAATTCAAGGGCTTTTTTAGCACCCGCGCCTAAAAGAATTGGAATCCCTAAGAGGAACCCAAACCGTGCTGACTTTGCCCTGCTCATTCCAGTTAACATTCCACCTGAGATGGTCATTCCAGAACGACTCATTCCTGGAATCAACGCTAGGGATTGGAACAACCCCAAGATTAATCCTTTTTTCCATCCAAGAGGCATGTTTGGAAAGATTCCTTTCTTCTTTTCAGCAAAGAACATAACAGCTGAACCCACAAGTAGTGTGTAGGCAATTAGCATTGGATTCCTGAATACGCTCTCCATTAGGTCTTCAAGGAGGAGTCCGAATATAACAGCAGGTATTGTTCCCACCATTAACGCAATTACCATATTGTCTGTAGTATCTAGATCTACCTTTTTGAAAACTTTGAGAGGTAAGTTAAAGAGTGCCTTAAGTAGTGAGTAAATATCTTTTCTAAAGTACACAACGATGGCGGACGCCGTTGCAAAGTGTAGTAGCGCATCAAATGTTAGATCCATTTCTCCTGAAAATCCAAAGAGTTCTCTTGCTAATATTAAGTGCCCAGAAGAAGAAACGGGTAAAAATTCCGTAAGTCCTTGTACAACACCAAGTATTATATTTGTCCAGATAACGGGCTCAATCATATATGATACAATCCTACAACATTAATTATAAAACTAAAGAACTTATTATGACAACAGAAAAAGGTAGCCTAACAACCCCAGTAGCAATCCTAGGAGCAGGAGCATTAATCGCAGCAGCACTATTCTTTGCACTTAACTCAGGAGGTACTACGCAAACAAACGACCCCTACGCTCAACCAACTGCAGAACCAGTAAGTGAGGTTCAGGCTGATGATCATATTATAGGAAATACAGACGCAACCGTTGTTTTAATTGAATATTCAGATACAGAATGCCCGTTCTGTAAGAACCACCACGAAGTCCTTAAACAAATGACAGAAGAATACGATGCTTCAGATTTTGCATGGGTATACCGCAACCTTCCACTAGTCTCTTTGCACTCAAAAGCACAAAAACAAGCGGAAGCACTTGAGTGTGCAGCAGAACTTGCAGGAAACGATGGGTTCTGGGACTACGCAAACAGACTATATGACATTACTCCTTCAAACAACGGATTAGATATGACTCTTCTTCCAGAAATTGCAGAGTTTGCAGGATTAAACGTTGAGGACTTCACAGAATGTCTTGATAGTGGATCAATGGCAGAACGTGTTAACGAAGATGCAGCTGAAGTTCCAGGTGTTGGAACTCCACACAATATTCTAATTGTTAACGGTGAGCAGTTCCCTCTTGCAGGAGGACAAAGCCCAGAAGGTATGCGGCAGATAATTAACCAATTTCTAGATAACTAATTAAAAAAGTGGGATTCACTTCCCGCTTTTTTTAATTCATTACATCTCTTAACTTACAGTACTCGCAGTCTTTCTTTTCGCATCTTTTATCCCAGAAACTCATGTCTAATACCTCTTTGGTCATTTGTGTTATCTCGGAAATTAAATTGTCTACGTTTTCAGGAGCTATATCAAATTCTTCCTTAATATATTTGCCGTTTGCTTTCGGCTGTATAAAATCAACCTCTCCTCTCTTCATTACATATTTCCCTTCGTTATCTAGAAGCATTTTGTAAAAAACTAATTGTCTGAAGTAGTTACCAGAGTCTTTTGCTTTTGTTTTACCTAACAGATGATTTCTTGATTTTGGTGCTCCTGTTTTGTAATCTACTACCGTAGTACCATCTTTATGAATTTCAATCTTATCTAAATCACCACGCACTCTTAATTGTGGTAATTCCTCAATATTTAATTGAACAACAGTGTCTATGCGATACTCATTAACTGTGTCTTCGTGCCAAGATGAATAGTGATCAAACCAGCCACTCAGTGCATCCTCACCCCTTTCCTTGATTTCCTCATATGCCGATCCTGAAAGTGCGGTTCTCTTTAGTGCTTCATCAAAGGCAGTAAGTAAAGTATCTTTATTTCCCTTAGAATTGAAGAAGGCGTTAAGTGCCTTGTGAACCACCGTTCCTAAAAGCATATGCTTGTTTGGGATTTTTGGTATACGTATTAGGTTGCTGTAGAAATAGTTCCAAGGACACGTTAGATAGTTGTTTAGAGCAGTAACTGAAAGACCCTGTTCAACGAATAGTTCTTTAAGATAATCCTTATCTGCAACAGAAAGATGTGTAACTTCAGGAAGTTTTTGTAAAAATACCTCAGGAGAAACTCCTTTTTCAAATTCCGTGGTGTCTACTTCTTCTACATAAATCATTTCTTCAACAAATTGAGAGGGGAGTCGCTCCTTTCCACTCTTAGATACTCTAGAGTAGCTTACGTTAATTCCGGTTCGTGCTCTTGTTAGGGCAACATAGAAAAGCCTTCTCTCGTCTGCATTGTCTTGCTCATCTGCACCTTCAAGTGGTAAAGAGAATATTCCCCTATTCCTCTTATTTCCCCAGTGAGTATCCCAGGCTCCAACTAAGTACACATAGTCAAATTCAAGTCCTTTAGATTTGTGGCCTGTCATTAATCTAACTCCGTTTTTCTTTTTCCCGCTTTTGGAAATACTAATATGATATTCGTCTAATAGATCAAGATGGTGAATTAAATCCTTAAGAGAGTAGTCTCTGTTACCCATTGCTAGTTGTTCAACATCCCTAGAAAGACTACTTAACTTCTCAAGCATCTCCACTGAACGAGAGGAGTTTAGTATCATTGTTAGAAATCCAGATTCATCTAGTACCGTGTTGAATACATCTATTACAGGATCATTGTTCCCTGCTTGTGCCCATTTAGAAAGACGCTTAGCAAACACCGATATCTCCTTGGTATCTTTAACCCCAATTTCCTTTAAAGTCTTCTCATTAAAAATGCAATCATAAAGTGGTACTCGGTTTCTTGTGCGGTGCTTTAATATTTTAAATACATCTAAGGGTGGAAAATTTAGAAAACGAGCGTGAAGTGCTTTAGTTAATAGTTCTTCATTTCCAAAATCCGCAACGGCGCGTAAAAGTAGTAAGAACTGTAGTATTGCAGGGTCATCCAAAACATTCCTATTTGATTCAATTGAATATGGAATACGCTCTCTCTCGAGTGCTCTTGCAGTATAGGCTGAGTCAGCGTTAGTTCGATACAGAATTGCTATCTCACTTGGCTCAACTCCTTCTCCGATCTTTTTCTCAATGTCTTTTGCAACCCAGAGTGCTTCTAGATCATCACTCGTAAATGTTCTTAGTTCAACTGTTTCGTTTTCAATTGCAGCTTTGGATTTGAGTTCGGCTCCTTCTAATACGCTGTGTGCCACGTCTAATATCTTTTGACCTGAACGGTATGAGTTTTTTAACTCAACAACAAGCGCTGTTTTGAATTTCTTCTTGAAGTAGAGGAAGTTTTCAAGGGAAGCACCTTGGAAGCGAAAGATTGCCTGTTTTTCATCTCCTACGATAAAAAGGTTGGGCTCGTCGTGAAAATCAACCAAAAGTTCAAGAAGTCTGTTTTGTGCTGTGTTTGCGTCTTGATGCTCATCTGCCAAAACATACTGGTATTCCTCCTGAAGACGCTGCAGGACGTCCCTGTCCTCATCTAGGCGCGATACTACTACCCCAATCATGTCTTCATAGTCGTAGAGTTTCCTTTCTTTCATTTTCTTTTCATAGAGCTCAAAGACTTCAATGAGTTCTTTATTTCTTTCAATTCGCTTAAGAGTCTTTTGATGTTCCGTTTTCATCTTTCCAGCGTAGGCTCCTTTTTCGTTATACAGATCTTCTCTTTCATAAAATTCCTTTTCAGAATGTTTAACTAACGATTCGAAAGCTTCTGGATCAATATATTCTCTTTTTAATTCAGAAATAGCGGAAATACAACTTTGCACGTATGCGAAATTATCGTAAAAGGGTCGTAGTTGTTCAAGATGATTCTTTTCATTTAAGATATCGCGCATTAAAAGAACCTTCTCAATATCTGTTACAGCATCCGACGAGATTAATCTCGGAAAGTCCTCTGGGAACCTTTGAATAGTTGTATTACAAAATCCATGGAAGGTATATATTCCCACCTTGTATCCGTCAGGGCCAATCATAGAAACTAATCTCTTTCGCATTGCTGAAACTCCAGCTTCTGTAAAAGTTAGAGCTAGAATTGCATTTGGGTCAGTATCAGTCTGCTTTAAAATATTTGCTATTCGTAACGTTAGGATTTGAGTTTTCCCAGTTCCAGGGCCTGCGATAACCATAACAGGACCTTCAACGGTATCTACCGCCTTCCTTTGCTCCTTATTTAGCATCGCATACCCTTTAGAAAATTCTGGTGTAGTTGCCATAAAGAGTAGTATACATTATTGATTTGTGGTAAGTTTTTTTCAGGAAAGGAGGCATGTTATGCCCATGACTGACACAATGCTTCATTACGCTCTGTCAAAGACTGATGAAGTAGCGTTTCTTTACCAAAAGCACGAGTTAAACAATCCTGGTGAAATTGAACGCTTCCCCGCCATAGAAAAAAGGGAGCGGACCAGGCTTGAAATTACTTCTCATGTTCGCTATTTGTGTAACGCTGCGATGGAATTTCTAAAAAATGGCAAGGCAGAAAAAGCACACCGGTGGCTTGGTTTTGCACAAGGTGCTCTTTGGGCGATGAGCGCTTGCTCCATTGACGAGCTAAAAGAAATAAACATGCCCAAAAACGAAGATTTCATTCCTTCGTAAAAAACATAACCCTTCGGCATTTGCTTGTCGAGGGGTTTGCCTTTATAGTACGTATAGGCATGAAAGAATTTGATTCATGTTCTGTCTATATTATGTAACTCGCATAGAAAGGAGGTTAAGCATGACTAGATACTTTATTGATAAGTACGGCGTTGTTCATTCAACACGTGCCCAATGTATTAAAGCCAATTCAGGCTATAAATAGTTTCTATTTAGATACATTGAAAAGTCGTTGAGTTTTCAACGCAAAACGAGTCGGGCGCATTACTGTGTCCGGCTTTATCTTTTTAAGATTTGTGGTATATTCTTTACACGCAGCATGATACGCTGCATCAATGCCCCAGGGTTCCTGACGGAACCCCCCAAATAACTTAGCGCCCACCTCGTGTGGGCGTTTTTTTGCTTGACACTTTCGTACTACGTGCTATTTTCAAAATATGAATAGAAATTATTCAAAGCCTAATACACATATGTTTATTGCGTACACCTTATGTACTGCATGTATTTGTGTTGGGCCATAGATTTCTTATTTAACTCTCTCTAGGAAAACTCCGGCTTAACATAAGTTGGAGTTTTTTGTTAAGCAGTTCTTTGAAACCTACATAATGGAGAAATTCTATGACTACATTTTTAACTGGAAAGTTAGTACAAATATGCACCTTTGATGAATCGCATGTTGAACCACTAACTGAGTGGATAAACACTCAAGACATCAGTCAGTACATTAACGCTTTCCGACCAATGATGCTCGAAGAGGAAAAGAAGTGGCGCGAAAGCCTTGTCGAAAGCAAGACCGACTTCGTCTTCGCCCTTATAAGCAATGATGCGGATAGGAAATTCTTTGGCATCATGGGGGTTCACAGGGTGGATCATCGAAACCAAACTGCATCAACAGGCGCAATAATTGGTGTTCCTGCGTACCAAGGAAAAGGATACGGAACTGATGCTAAGATGCACATTTTGCATTGGGCGTTTAATGAGCTCAACTTACGCAAGATTAATTCTTCAGTTCTCGCAACAAATCCACGTAGCCAAGCTTACCTTGAAAAAACTGGCTACCAAAAGGTTGGAAAAGGCACTCCAAGAAGTAGGAAACTAAATACCCGGCGCAAGCGCCGGGTATTTTTCTAATAATTCTTAAGTTGTGCTGCTCTTTCGTGAAAACGAATTTTCTCCAGTGCTTTTGCTTCAATCTGACGAATACGCTCGCGTGTTACACCAAACATCTTTCCTACTTCTTCAAGTGTATGACAAATTCCTTCATCGTTAAGTCCGTTACGCATTTCTAGAATCTTTCTTTCTTTATCTGAGAGTTCTTCAAGTACGGCACCAATATGTTCTGAAAGAATACGACGGCTGGCTGCTTGATCGGGAGATTCCATCTTGTCGTCTGCGATAAAGTGCCCTAGAGTAGACTTGTCTTCTCCCTCATCTCCTACTGGAGACTCAAGACTAACAGTAGCCTGAGAAATCTTTTGAATGTGATGAATCTTTTCAACATCAAGTCCCATTTCAACTGCAACTTCCTCTGGCATAGGGTCTCGTCCTAAGTGTTGAGAGAGTTCTCGAACTCTTTGTTTATATTTTGCGATTGTCTCAACCATGTGAACAGGAATACGAATAGTTCGTGACTGATCAGCTAATGCTCTTGTTATTGCCTGACGAATCCACCAAGTGGCGTAGGTTGAGAATTTATATCCCTTTGTGTAATCAAATTTATCTACGGCTTTGAATAGTCCTAGGTTCCCTTCTTGAATTAAGTCCAAAAGTGTTAGGTCGCTTGAACGTCCAACGTATTTCTTTGCAATTGAAACTACTAGTCTTAGGTTTGATCTTGCAAGAATTCCACGCGCTTCATCATCGTCGTTTTCAATACGCATAGCTAGTTCTCGCTCTTGTTGTGCTACAAGAAGTGGGTACTGACCAATCTCTCTTAAATACATCTGTACTGAGTCTCTTGAAGAATCAGTTCCTGAGCCGAATTTCTTTTTATCAAGAACACCGGGAGTGTACTCTTCCAGCATTCCTCCGCTTTCAAGAACATCTATGCTGGCAATTGAAAATCTATCGTAGAGTTCCTCTAAAAACTTTATGTCCTGCTCTATTGTTGGAAACTCCTTAAGAATCTCGGCGTAGGTGATGTATCCTCTCTCATGACCTTTTTTCATCAATCTTTCAGCCTGTTTTTCCTTCTTAGAAGCACCTTTCTTTGGTGGAGTTCTCTTTGGAGTCATTTTTTTTACAGCAGCTTTCTTTACCTCTACTTTCTTAGTAGGAGTTTTCTTTTTTGCTACAACTTTTTTTGCCTTCTTTTGAGCCATATATTAGAGTACTTTATAGTTTTTCTAGTAAAATACAAGGTTTACTTAAGATTTGTTAGCTTTTCTACGTATTTAGCTATATCTTTCTCATTCCCCTCACTTTCTGCTCTTCTTAGTGCTGTGGTTATCACTTCTCTTTCTTTCTTTAAATTTAGTCTTTCTAATCTTTCTAAAAGTTCGTTTGTTGCGCTTTTCATTTGATCCTCTGTGCTGTAGAGGAGTTCAAATTTAAATGCAGCTTCAACCTCTCCTTTTAACCTATCTTCGTTTGCCTTAAAGCCTATTGGTGTCAGTACATTTTCAATTTGTTTTTTAAGTCCCTTAATATCTACAAATGGCTCCTTCAAACTCTTCTGCCATAGATACATAAGCATTAATTCTTCTTCTGCTCCTGTTCGTTGTTTGTCTTCACGTTTTTCCTTTGCTATTCCTTCATTTATAGGTTGGGCCTTAATTTTAGATAGTTCCTGACGGACCGCTTCTTCTTTAACATTAAGTTGGGCGGCTACCCTTTGGATAAAATGACTTTTATCTATCTCACTTGATATATCGTGAAGGTATGGAAGCACCTCTCTCTGGACCGTTAGCTTAAAAGTTCGCTCATCCTTGGTGGTTTTTCTGTAGTGATCAAGAAGAAAGTCGACTACATGCTTAGACTCTTTTATTACACCCTTCCAGGCATTAATATTTCCTTTTTCAAGAATGTCTGCTGGATCACTACCCTCTGGGAGCGCTGCAATTTTTACATCAAAGCCAGCTCTTAATGCCGCTCTTGCTGATTTTCCTGCACTTGTTATCCCAGCATCATCTGCATCAAGTGCAATACATAGATTGTTCGACATTCTTCCAAGAAGTGTAATGTGCTCAGGCGTAAGTGCGGTTCCTGAAAGTGCTACTGTGTTTGTGTACTTTGCCTGGTGAGTAGCTATTAAATCCATCTGTCCTTCTACTAGTACTGCAAAGTTCGTCTTTCGTATTGCTTGTCGTGCTCTATCGTATCCGTAGAGGATTTTAGACTTGTGATAGAGAGAAGTTTCAGGGGAGTTTATGTACTTACCTGTGTTGTCGTCTTCTTTATCGAATATCCGTCCTGAGAAAGCAACTACCCTTCCTATACTATCAGTTATTGGGAACATTATTCTAGAGCGGAATCTGTCGTAGGCTCCCTTATCTGACTTTTTAATTATCCCCGAGTCTTCAATTTGTTTTTCAGTGAAATCTAGCGAGGTTAGATGTTCAAATGCATCTCTCCAACTATCCGGCGCAAAGCCTAATCGAAAGGAACTAACAGTTTCTTCGGTAAAGCCTCTATCTTTAAGATATTTTAAAGCGTTTTTGTTTTTCTTAAGGTTATCGGAATAGAAAACAGTTACAGCTTCAAGTACTGAAAAGAGTGAATCCTTGTCGTCTTTCTTTTCTCCTTTGTTGAAAACTAATTCAACTCCAGCCTTATCCGCCAACATCTTGAGCGCCCCTCGGAAATCTAATCCTTCAATTTCTTGAATAAAAGTGAACACATCGCCTCCAACACCACACCCAAAACAGTGGTAAGTATCGCGCATTGGAGATACAACAAAGGATGGTGTCTTTTCAGCATGGAAAGGACACCTGCCTTTTAAGTTGCTTCCAGCTTGTTTCAGCTCGACATATTGCCCAACCACTTCCTCAATGGTTAAGCGTTCTTTGATTTGCTCAACATTATTACTCATATGGCGATTGTAACACGCCTATTCTCTGTTCTGCTCGTCTAGTTCTGCCTGTAACGTCTTTATCTTGTCATATTTAGCACTTCCTTCAAATCCAGATCCGGCAGGAATGATTCGTCCTACGATAACATTTTCCTTAAGTCCTCCTAATCTGTCTTCTGCTCCACGAACAGCACCTTCCGAAAGTTTTCTTGTAGTGTTTTGGAATGAAGCCGCTGAAAGGAAACTGTCTCGGGTAAGTGAAGTTTCAGTAATTCCTGTAACTATTTGATCAGCTACTGCGGGAATTCCTCCCTTCTCTTTTACTCGTGCATTTTCCTTATCTAATTCAACATCAGGCACTACTTGTCCAGCGGAGTATTTAGAATCTCCCGTAGTCTTTATCTTCCTTCGTGAGAACATTTGTTTGATCATAACTTCAAGGTGCTTTCGTGAGATTGAAATTCCCTGTAGTTCGTAGATCTTGTTGATTTCTGTGATGATGTATTCCTGTGTTAGTTCTCTTCCGGCGTAAAGGAATAGGTCAGATAACTCTGCTGAACCGTCAGTTAGGAATTGCCCCTTAACAACTGACTCCCCTTTCTTAACCATTATTTGTCTAACAGGTGGAACTTTATATTCAAGTTCACGCTTCTTTGTGATCTTGCTTGTTCCTTCAGGAATTAGAGTGATTATTGTATCTTCACCTTCCTTAATTAGATCAGTAACTACTCCGTCGATTCGTGCAATTGATGCAGGATTTTTTGGAGAACGACGGTCGAACACTTCTTCTACTCTTGGAAGACCTTGTGTAATGTCACCTCCAACGGATGCTGTTCCACCAAGGTGCTTCGTGTTCATAGTTAGCTGTGTGGAAGGCTCCCCTAGAGATTGTGCGGCAACTGTTCCAACTGCCTCCCCTAGATCAACTAGCTCGGCTGTTGTTAAATCGTGCCCATAACATTGCTGACAAACTCCTCGTTGAGTTTTACATGTCATTGGTGAGCGTACTATTACCTTTTCAACTGACGAGTTCTCTATTTCAATTGAATCTAGTGCAGAAATTAAATGTCCTCGTTTGAACAATTCTTTCTTACCGTCAACTACGGGTTCTGCTAATATTCGTCCCTTTGTAGCACGTCCGAGAGGAATTTCCATTCCTAGTGCGTTAATTCGGCTAACTTCTGATCCATCCTTAGTACCACAGTTCTTTTCTGTAATCACAATGTCTTGTGCCACATCGAAGAGTCGTCTAGTTAAGTATCCGGCTTGAGCTGTCTTTAGAGCGGTGTCGGCTAGACCCTTACGTGAACCGTGAGTTGTAATGAAGTACTCAATTGGCTTCATACCTTCTTTGTATGAGGCAATAACGGGAGTTTCAATAATGTCTCCGTTAGGGTTTTGGATAAGTCCCTTCATACCAATCATCTGTGTAAGCTGTCCAACTGAACCACGAGCACCTGATTGGATCATGTCTGCAACTGATCCGTTTGGATCAACTGATTCCATAACAGTATCTTCAATTGAAGACTTCGCCTTTTGCCATATTTCGATAGCCATTCTTCGACGCTCCCCTTCACTTAGAAGTCCATCATTGAATTGATCTCTTAATTCAAGAACTGCCTTTTGGCTTTCTTCAATTATCTCCACCTTTTTAGAAGGAGTCGTAAGGTCTGAAAGTCCCCATGTTATTCCGGCGTGAGTTGCGTACTTAAATCCGAATACCTTTATCTTATCTAGAATGCTTGGCATTCCTTCAAGTCCGTATTGTGCGATAAGATCATCAACTAGTCTGTTCATGTAACGACGATCTACTACCTCATTAATATACGGGAAGTCTGTTGGAAGAACTGAGTTAAACAACAGTCGTCCTACTGTAGTTTCAAACAATTTTCCTTCATATTGTGCGTATTTTTCTGAATCTGATGGTAGAACCTGTATCTTTGATCGAAAATCAACAACATCGTAGTCGTAAGCTGAAATTGCACGGTTTGTTGTTTCAAATACCTTTCCTTCTCCCTTTCCTCCTTCAACGTCCTTTGTCATCCAGTAGATTCCAAGGATCATGTCTTGTCGTGCGTTTGTTGTAACATCTCCTGAACCAGGCTTTAGAATGTTACGACTTGATGCCATTATTGTTCGTGCCTCGTATTGTGCCTCGCCTGAAAGAGGTACGTGAACGGCCATCTGGTCTCCATCGAAGTCGGCGTTAAATGCCTCACATACTAGCGGGTGAAGCTGTATAGCTGATCCTTCAATTAGTACAGGCTTAAACCCTTGCATACTCTGCCGGTGCAAAGTCGGCGCTCGGTTAAGTAGTACGTATTTTTCTTTAATAACTTCTTCAAGAATAGCCCAAACTTCAGGAATCCCTTCTTCAATCAATCGTCCTGCTCCACGTATGTTGTAAGCGATTTCTCTTTCAAGTAGTCCTGAGATGATAAACGGACGGAAAAGTTCCAGCGCCATCATCTTTGGAATTCCACACTGATCAAGTGAAAGGTCTGGACCGATAACAATAACGGAACGTCCTGAGTAGTCTACCCGCTTTCCAAGTAGGTTTTGTCGGAAGTATCCTTGTTTTCCCTTTAGGTAGTCAGCTAATGACTTAAGTGGACGAGAACGTTGTCCTCCTACAGAATACGCAGTGTTTCCACGTCGAACTGAGTTATCTAGCAATGCGTCCACCGCTTCTTGCAGAATTCTCTTTTCGTTACGAAGGATAACGTCAGGTGCGTAAATATCCTTAAGTTTCTTAAGGCGGTTGTTTCGGTTAATTACTCTTCGATATAGGTCGTTAATGTCAGATGATGCGTGTCGTCCACCCTCTAATGCAACCATTGGTCGCAATGCTGGTGGAATAATTGGAAGTCGTGTCATGAACATCCATTCAGGACGAACGTCAGCTCCAATCATTTGAGTAACTAGTGCAATTCGCTTTTGTAGTTTTGCACGCTCTGCGGCTCCTGCCTTTTCATTCTTTTCTATAAGTTCGTCTCGGAACTTTTTAAGATCAAGCTTTACGAAGATATCGTAAATTGCTTCAGCTCCAATCTTTGCATCAAAACAAGCTGAGTACTTAAGAGCAAACTTATGATAGTCCACTTCTTCAAGAACTGTACCTTCTTTAATACTTTCAATTTCCTTTTTAGCAGCTGTTGCTAGTTCTTTAATGTGAGTTTTTGTCTTTTCGTCTTTAACCTCTTTAGATTTTGCTTTAAACTCACTAGCAAGGTCCTTTAAGAGGATAGATTTTTGCTCTTCATTTACCTTAGTTATGATGTATCCGGCAAAGTACACCACCTTTTCAACTTCGGACGCCGAGATTCCAAGTATTAGAGCAATTCTCGAAGGAATTCCTCGGTGGAACCAAATGTGTGCTACAGGTGTTGCGAGTTCGATGTGACCCATTCGCTCTCGTCGAACAACACTTCGCGTTATTTCAACTCCACATTTTTCACATATAATTCCCTTGAATCGTATTCCTCTGTATTTTCCACAGTAACATTCGAAGTCCTTTTCTGGACCGAAGATTTTTTCATCGAATAGTCCGTTCTTCTCTGGCCGTTGAGTTCTGTAGTTAATTGTTTCTGGTTTTGTAACTTCTCCACGTGACCATTCAAGTACACGATCAGGTGAGGCTAGCTTAAGGGTAACCTTATCGAAGTCGTTTATGAGCATTTCTTTGTTTGTTTTCATAAGCTTATTCTGTTACGTCATTATCCCTTTCTAAATTGATATCCAGTGCTAACCCTCGAAGGTGTCGAACTAGAACGTTAAACGTAGCTGGTACGTTTGGCTGTCGTATTCTTTCTCCCTTAACGATGGCATCAAATGCCGCGGATCGTCCAAGAATATCGTCTGACTTAATTGTAAGAACTTCCCGTAGTGCGTAGGCTGCCCCGTATCCTAGGAAAGCCCACACTTCCATCTCTCCAATACGCTGACCACCGTTTTGAGCTTTACCTCCTAGTGGTTGCTGCGTTGTAATTGAATATGGGCCAACTGATCTCATGTGGATCTTGTCCTCTACCATGTGGTGAAGTTTCAAGATGTACATGTTTCCAACAGCAATAGGTTGATCAAACGCCTCTCCTGTTCGTCCATCGTGAAGTACTAGCTTTCCAGTCTCAGGGAAGCCAGCATCAACCAATTCCTTTGTTATTTCATCTTCAGTAGTTCCTGAGAACGGTGGAACGATCGCTTGATATTGTAGTTCCTCTGCTGCTAGTCCCAGATGCATTTCTAGAATTTGTCCTAGGTTCATACGTGATGGCACGCCTAGTGGTGTAAGGATAATATCAATTGGCTTACCTTCTTTTGTGTAAGGCATATCTTCCTCAGGAAGAACTCTTGAAATCACTCCCTTGTTACCGTGGCGCCCTGCAAGCTTGTCTCCAACGGAAATGTTACGTAACTGTGCTACTTCAATGTGAATTCTTTTTATAATTCCTGACTCAAGATGATCTCCGTTTTCTCGTGAGAATACACGTATTTTTACAACACGTCCGCGCTTTCCAGCTTCCATTCGTAGTGACGTGTCTTTTACGTCTTTAGCTTTTTCACCAAAGATTGATCGTAGTAGTCGCTCTTCTGGAGTTAGTTGTGTTTCTCCCTTTGGAGTAACTTTACCTACAAGAATGTCACCTGAGCGAACTTCAGCTCCAATTCGTACAACTCCTTCCTCATCTAGGTTCTTTAGTTTAATTTCTGAAACGTTAGGAATGTCGTAGGTTGTAACTTCAGCTCCTAACTTAGTGTCTCGTACGTATGATACAAACTCCTCAACGTGAATTGAAGTAAATTTACTCTCCTTTACAAGACGTTCTGAGATAACAATGGCATCCTCGTAGTTTGCTCCCGCCCATGACATAAATGCGATTCGAGCGTTTTGTCCAATTGCAATTTGTCCTCCTACAGATGAGGAAGTGTCAGCTAGAGTATCTCCAACCTTTACCTTATCCCCAACTTTAACGCTTACACGTTGGTGGAACATGGACATGTTGTTTGTTCGTGAAAAGGATACAAGAGTGTATTCCTTTTCTTTTCCTTTTGAGTTCTTAACACTAACTTTCTTAGCGTCAGCGTAAGTTACGGTTCCTGCTTCTTGAGCTAGAACCAATCGCCCTGAATCTTTTGCGGCGTTTTCTTCAATACCTGTGGCAACGTAAGGAATTTCAGGAATTATACAAGGTGTTGCCTGCTTTTGCATGTTCGATCCCATAAGGGTACGGTTAGCATCGTCGTGTTCCATAAACGGAATCATAGTTGTTGCAACTGAAAACGCTTGTCCGTTTGCAACCTCCATAAACTCAATTTCTTTTGGCTCAACAAAGTATGGCTCTCCCTTCTTTCGTACCTCAACAAGTTTTTCTGTAAATTTATCATTCTTGTCACGTTCTGTTGCTGCGTGTGCAATATTGTACTTTTCTTCATCCAATGCGTTCATGTATACGATTTCGTCAGTAACCTTACCTTTAGTTACTCTAACGTAAGGTGTCTCTATAATACCGAAGTCGTTTAATCGTGCGTGAACCGCAAGACGTAGGATTAGTCCAATGTTTTGCCCTTCAGGAGTTTGAATTGGACAAAGACGTCCGTAGTGACTTGTGTGAACGTCACGAACATCAAATCCGGCCCGCTCACGTGTTAGTCCACCTGGGCCAAGTGCTGAAAGAGTTCGTAAGTGCTCAAGTTCCCCTAGAATGTTGTGTTGTTCCATAAACTGCGAAAGCTGGTTTGTAGAGAAGAACTCCATAACGGCAGCAGAAAATGGTCGCGGGTTTATGAATTGAACAGGAAGTGTAGTTTCGGCATCTACTGTAGACATTCGATCTTGAATGTTTCGCTTTAGACGACTCATACCAATTCGAACTTGGTGTTGCATCATTTCTCCAACGTAACGTACTCGACGGAACCCAAGGTGATCAATATCGTCGGCCTTTGCGCCCTTAGTGTTGTTTTGGACTATAATTTGTCCAACAATTCGAATTACATCGTCTTTTGTTAGAACTTGCTCTCCAAGAGACTTTCCATCTGTCTTAAGGTCGAATCGGTGATTAAACTGGTATCGTCCAACTTGTGAAAGGTCGTAGCGTTCTTTACTGAAAATTGAAGAAACGAACTCCTTTGCGGTTTCAGCTGTAGCAAGGTCTCCGTCACGAAGTCGTTTGTAAACTTCAAGAAAGGCAGCCTCAGTAGTTTCAGTAACATCGTTTTCAAGTGATGCTTTTATAACTTCTTCTGCACCTTCTACTCCTTTGAATGCCTTAAACATTGCTTTTTCGTTCTCAAGTCCAAATATCTTTAAGAAGGTAGTAACTGGGAACTTTCGCTTTCGGTCAATCTTTACATAAATTGCACCATCAGGTTCACTTTCAATTTCAACCCATGCACCTCTTGCAGGAATAATTTTTGCCCCAAAGTATTCAGATCCCTTCATTTCGTTCTTCAAGAAGAACACACCGTAGGAACGTGCAAGTTGTGGCACAACAACACGCTCAACACCGTTAATGATGAAAGTACCGTGATCTGTCATATATGGGAAGTCAGCAAGAAAGATTTCTTGAGACTTAACTTCTCCAGTTGTCTTGTTTGTAAGTTTAGCTTCAATTCGTAGAGGAATCTTGTAGCTCAGACGCTTAAATTTAGCGTAGTGCTCGTCGTACTCTGGCTTACCAAAGGTAAACTTAGAAATATCTAAATCAAACTTCTTTCCGGAATAGTCGGAAATTGGTGAGAATTCTTCGAAGACGGATTTTACTCCTACTTCAAGTAGTCGCTTGTACGAGTTTAGTTGTTCTTGTACAAGACTAGGTGTTTCGGTTAGGTTCGTTTTGAACTTTCCGAAGTGCTTCTTGGGCAATGCGATGTTACTCATAGATACATAGAAACGAAAGACGACCTTAAGGTCGAGCCTCGTTTGAACTTACACTTATTTGATAAAGGTTAAGCGTGACCAGGATTAAGTCGCTTAACAGAGTATTAAAAATTCCTTTTCATGACTCAGTTTTTTGTAAAACTAGCCAGAACACAATCACATAAAAAGTGTCGGTATATTAACGGATTTGGCGAGATGTGTCAACGGTAGAAGTGGGTAAAACTCAACCCCGCCGACCAAAAATGGCCGCCGGGGATTTGCTTAAACGAACACGTTGAGGAGGCCTCGACATTCCTCAGGCACAGTACCGTACGCCTCTGGTGGTGGTTTGATAAACCAACCCGTCGAATCACAATGCAATTCAGCGAATCGAGTACCGTGATAGGAACCTTTGGTTACATTAAGCGCGATCAGTAGTTCCCCGGAGGGCAAAGGTATTTCTGAGCAGGATAGGACTGTACCGCGCACGCACGCCTTGTCGATTTTGGAACTAAACTGAAACTTTGCTCCGATAAGATTCAGTGGGTCTTGGGGGAACTGCTGTATGTCTGACTTCTTTTTTGGCATTTCATTTCTCCAATTGTTTCGTTCTGTGCGCTACGTTACTTAGAATATGGGAGTAAGTCAACAAGCTTTGAAAAAAATGGTTTTTAGTGTCTAATGCCCTCAGGAAACAAAAGGAAAACCGTAATGGAAACTCTTAAGAAGGCCCTATCGCCTTTGGCCTTCTTTAGGGCACAATCTGTGGCCCTTTCCTATTTCCCCCTCCTCCACTCTTCAATATTTTTATGATGTCCTGAAAGTAGTACTTTCGGTACTTTGTATTCTTTCCCCTTCCACTTTAAAACTTCTGGTCGTGTGTACACTTCAGAACTAGCCGTTCGGGTATCTTCAAGAGATTCAGCGTTTCCTAACACACCTTCTACGTTACGCGTTATGGAATCCGCTACTACTGCCGCTGGTAATTCTCCTCCTGTTAGTACGTAGGGTCCAATAGAAACTGGTTTTGCCTTTAAAATCTTGACTACACGTGCGTCAATTCCTTCGTAGTGTCCACAAAGGAAAACAACGTGCTTTTTCTTTGAAAGTCGTTTTGCGTCTTTTTGTTCAAATTGCTTACCGCTTGGAGAGAAGAAGATAACTTCAACGTCTTTCTTTGCGCCTATTGCCTTTTGTGCTGCTCTTAATACACTTCCTGCTTCAAGTACCATTCCTGGTCCTCCACCGTAGGGTTTAAAATCAACACGATTGTGTTTATCTTTTGTAAATTCACGTGGGTTATAGTAGCTAACTTTAATTTTCTTATCCTTCTGGGCACGTTTAAGCACGGACGTATTGAAATACGACTCAATTGATTCTGGGAATAATGTAATTAAATGAAAATGGGTCATATGGGTAGCCTACACTTTTATTGAAAAACTAAAAGCCCCGGCGATTGTGCCGGGGCTAAAAGAACTTTATAAACGTAATCTGTTTCTAATCTTTATGAGACGAGTACAAAACTCATACGCTGTAAGACACGTCTTTGTTGCATCAGTCTCGCCTATAGTATGGGTCAACCTGCTTGTACCTGTCGCCAAAAGTGCTTTCTCAAAATTGGGATTTTTTGATAATGCCAAAAAGGCATTGTCTAATAGAATCTGATAACAGGGCTCATGGCGCCCATAGGCAGTTCCCCTGAACCACAATTTCTGTTGCCTCTGCCACACATAGTTTCGCGTGCTTCCTTTGAATTTTGCCTCAACACCAATCAGACCCCTAAGTTTTTTCTGTTCATCAGGGTCTTCAAATTTCAGGGATTGAAGAAACCCTTCCATTGATGCACATTCAATGTCTCCATTCATAACAAATGAATTCGGAGCAAAATTGCTTAGAGCACGTGCTGGGTACTCTCCTCTAGAGTCGATATCCATCGAAAATCTCCTGTTCGATTTTACATTTCTGGAGAAATCTTACATGTTTATAGGCAAAACTTAAAGCCCCGACTAGGTGTCGGGGCTTTCTTAGTCAAAGATCTGCTTCGTCAACCACCCAGTCAATCCAGCACTGAAACAATATTAAAAAAGTTGGTGCATCTTGAAAATGATCCAGGTTATGACAACCATAGGAAATCGCTCGGTTAGTTCTTTGGACTTGCTCCACAGAACTTATGTTGGATGATAACCAAGTTCCCTGGTTATCATCCAGCATAATGCTCTGTAGAAACAAGGTGCCGTCTAAAATGGTGTGCAGATTCGGGGGTGCACTTTTTAGTACATTCCCCAAGGTTCTGTCGGCCATAGAGCGCAGCCTCTTTATTTGCTCTTCTGCTGGAGTATGGGTACAGCAGGCCTCTGCGACTTCCAGAGAAAGGAAAATCTCCAAGGTCGGAGCTAATGTTATTCACGGAGTCCACGTCCCCGAACTAAATCCGTAATCTGACATTTTCTACCTCGCTAATTTGCCAAAACCTACAGTACTTCTATTTAATATTTAAATCAACAAAACAAAAACCCGCATCTCTGCGGGTTTTTGTTTCAAGTTTTTTTAAAGTCCTAAATCTTCCATTGCTTCATCCACTGATTTTGAAGCAGCTGCTTTTTCATCATCTGACATTTCCTCAGCCTCTGGTGCAACTTCTGCAACTGTAGCTGGGGTCTCTTCTCTTGGTGGACGTGGTGCTCCTCCTTCTGGCTCGTTAATCTTTAGGTTGACTCGAGCATCGTTCTTCATTCCTACTACTCTTAGTAGTGTTCGGATTGCCTTTGCGGTATTTCCCGCTCGTCCGATGATCTTTCCCATGTCGTCTTTGTGAACATCAAGTGTTAACAAAACACCCATTTCGTCTACTGTTCGGTTGACTGCAACGCTATCTGGGTTGTCTACTAAAGCTCTAACTACAAACTCTAAGAAGTCTTGGTCAAGTTCCATGATTTTCTGAAATTATTTGTTAAATGTAAGCTAATTATTGCACGCAAAGGGCGTAAGTCAATGTAGCTTATTCTTCTGCTTTTTCTTCTTCTGCTGGTGTTTCCTCCTCTTTTGGAGCTTCTTCTTTCTTTTCTTCTTCAACTGGAGCATCTTCTGTTTTTTCTTCCTCTTTTGGCTCTTCTGCTGCTGCTTCATCAGTCTCTGGTGTCTCTTCTGTAGTTTCTTCCTTTTCTTCTACTTCTTTAACTACAGGGCTCTTTTGAGGTAATACGTTAATAGTTTCTCCCTTAATGATTCCGGCTTTGATAAGCATGTTGTGTACTGTTCCACTTGGTTGTGCTCCTTTTGAGATCCAGTGCTTAATCTTTTCTTCATCAAGTTTCTTTTCTTTTGTCTTTGGATTGTAAAAACCAACACGGTCTACGTGGTTTCCACTTTTAGGTCCGCGTTGGTGTTCTGTAACAACCACACGATATGACGGATCATTCTTTCTTCCTGTTCTTTGTAATCTTATTTTCAACATAAGTGGCGCCACTATAGCAAAATTTCTTTTAATGTCTATACTATAGACCCATATATATTTAGACGCCCCCTTGAAATAAGGGAGCGCCCGTACCTTCCGATTAAGGAAAGCAAATGTACATACCGGGGGTAATGATATCATGTAGAGGAATAACACAACTGTTGAAAAGAATTTATGCAACACAAAAATAATAAGAGCAATAGCCAATTGAAGGGAATCATCACAATAACAAGAAGTGGTACTGGTTTTTTCATGCACGAAGATTTAGAAGACGATATCCGTATTGAAAGAGATAATTTAAACACTGCACTAAGTGGAGACACTGTTCTTGTACTGAAGCTTCCTAAGGGCCCAAGAGATAGTAGGTTCTCAGGAAAAGTACTGGAAGTAGTTGAACGATCACGTACCCAATTCGTTGGAACTCTGGATACAGACGGAGGCGTTTGGAAAATAACGCCGGATAATCCTCGTGTGTATCGACGCTTTGTCGTAGAAGGAGATACTTCTGCTTTAAAGGTTAACGACAAAGCATTAATTGAACTTACCACTTGGGACAAATCCCCTAATGGAAAGATCATTGAAATTATCGGAAAGAAAGGTGGGCACGAAACTGAAATACGAGCCATTCTTCTTGAGCGTGGATTTGCCAGTGGTTTTACAAACGATGTTGAAGAAGAGGCAAGAGCCCTACTCTCTAAAAGAGCAATTACTGAAGAAGATTTACCCTCTAGAGCTGACTTTCGAGATACCCCTACCTTTACCATTGACCCGGACGATGCAAAAGACTTTGATGATGCACTTTCCATTAAAGAACTACCAAACGGAAACTACGAGGTTGGTATTCATATTGCAGACGTCACCCACTACGTTCTTCCAGGTTCTGCAATTGAAAAGGAAGCCCAAAATAGAGCAACTTCCGTGTATTTGGTTGACCGAACAATACCAATGCTTCCAGAGGCAATTTCAAATGATCTTTGTAGTCTTAACCCAAATGAAGACAAGAGGGCATTTGCTGCCATTTTTGAATTAAATTCAGGTGCTGGTGTTGTTAATGTTACTTTCGCAAAAACTTTAATCAATTCAGATCAAAGATTTACATATAGAACAGCACAAGACGTATTAGATGGTGGAGACCATAAATACGCTAAGGAAGTGAACACCCTTTGGGATCTTTCAAGTAAATTACGTAAGAGGCGAGTTGAAGAAGGTGCAATTGAGTTTGAATCGGACGAAATTCAGTTTGAGTTAGATGAGAGCGGAAAACCTCTAAAGGCCTACATTAAAGAGAAGCTAGATACCATGAAATTGATTGAAGAGTTTATGCTTTTAACTAATAGAACTATTGCAAAGCATTTAGCGGAGAAGTCACAAGGAAACAATCCTGCAAGTTCAATGTCCATATATCGTATTCACGAATCACCTGATTCTAACAAGCTGGCGGAACTTTCTGTTTTTTTGAAGGCTTTAGGGTATAACCAGTTGAATAAAGAAGCACATCAAATTAAGGCAAAAGATCTAGGGGAGTTGATGCGCGCTGTTAAAGGACGTCCTGAAGAGGCGGTTGTTCAAATGGCTACACTACGTTCAATGGCAAAAGCAATTTACAGTGATAAGAACATTGGGCACTTCAGTCTAGGGTTTAGTCACTACACCAACTTCACATCCCCAATACGACGCTACCCAGACATGATGATTCATAGAATATTAATGGCACACATTGATAATTCCCCTATTCCTAAAGAAGAAATAGATACGTATAGATCTATGGCACTGCGTTCAAGTCAGCGAGAAGTTGAAGCCGTTCGCGCTGAACGTGATTCGACTAAGTTTAAACAAGTTGAATACATGCATTCAAAGGTTGGAGATGTTTTTGATGGAAAGGTGACTGGAGTAACAAAGGGGGGAATGTTTGTTAGCGAAAACTCAACTCACGCTGAAGGAATGGTTCGATTAAGTTCTCTCTCGGGATGGTTTGAGTTAGATGAGAAGCATTATGCGCTTGTGAACAAAAAAGATGGTAAGAAATACCGTATTGGTGATGACGTTAAAATTAAACTAAAGAAAGCGGACGTTGAAGCAAGGGAACTTGATTGGGAGGTGGTATAGTCACTATTATTTATATACGTCATGGTCTCCTATAGAAAGTAATACCACATTAGTCTTATCTAAATATTCAAAAACTATTCTAATTTTGTAGTTAACCGAAAAACTATATTCGTTTTTTAAATGTCCCCTCAACTTATATACTGACAAGGAGTTATGATTGGAACTCTTCTTGAATAATTCAATTTTCTCCTTAGCTTCTTCTTTAAGCTCTTTTGGTAACTTTTTATACTTTCGCAAGAATAAACTAGAGTAATGAATAACCAACATGAGTTACTTGATCCTTTTGGTAAATGTATCCAAATCTCCAGAAAAGTACTTTCCTTCACGAACCTCACGACTAGCCTTCAAAACATCCTGTACAGCCTCTTCTTCTGCAAGCATGTGCAAAGCGCGTCGAACTACAGCTGCTTTATTATCTGCTTTATGCTCGGAAACCATTGAATTAATAAAAGATTCCAATTCGCTAGTTAGTGGTACTGATAGTGTGCTCATAAAAAGTTCTTATATATGATAAGATCATATTATATTATATTACTGTCTATTTAGCAACAGATAACGCTTCTTCAAATTTAACTGAGAGTAATTTAGAAATTCCATCACTTCCCATAGTTACTCCATATAATTCGCCAGCAGCTTCCATAGTTTGACGATTATGAGTAATCAATATTAACTGACTTTTTTTAGAAAGTTCTTTTACCATATCAGCGTAGCGTTTAGAGTTTGCCTCATCTAAGGCAGCGTCAGTTTCATCTAAAATTATAAAGGGTGGGGGATTAACCTGGCTCATTGCAAAGATTAGCGCAATTGAAGCTAATGCCCTCTCCCCTCCTGAAAGAACGTCTAAAGTAGCTACTTTCTTCCTTGGTAATTGCACACGTATCTCTATTCCATCCTTAGTCTCCTCTTCTTCTGTCCTAACCACTTTTAACGACGCTTCTCCCCCATCAAAGAGCATTTGGAAAAACTTCTGGAATTCTTCATTGATTTTAACTAATCCTTCGTCAAAACGTGTAGTTAGTTCCCCACTTAGTGAGTTTATAATATCAAGTAACGTTAACTTCGATTGTTCAAGGTCGTTAATTTCCCTTTCTAGAAATTCGTCCCTGATTTTTAATTCTTCGTACTCTCTTACAACACTCTCATCAACCCCTCCGGATTCTTCAAGTCTCACTTCCGTCTTTTCAATTTCTCTAAGTGATTCAACCTGATCCTCTCGAGGCATTACTCCCACTGATTCAATGTCTCGTATATTTACTCCGAGGTCTTGTGCTCTCCACTCAACACTTTCTAAACTTTTCTTTGTGTAATTTAGACTTTCTATCTTTCTTTGAACTTCGGCAATATCTCTTTCAAATATAATCTTTTTCTCCTTTAATTCGAAGAAATGTCTTTGTGCTTCTCTTTCTTCGTTTTGTTTGTCTTCAATTTTTGAAAGAGCGTTTGCTCTTTGCATTACTATCGCACCCTCTTCAACATAAAAGGCATCTAGTGATTCCTCTATTTCTTTTAACTCTAACTCAAGGGATGCCACAAGATCAGGATTTGAAGAGTCCTCCGCTGGTGAGTCTTGAAATTGCGCTAAAAAGTTCTCGATTCTTTCAATCAAATGATCTAGATGATATGTATCTTCCGATTTTCTTGCTGCGATTAACTTTTCTTCCACTTCGTCTAGAAATTCTTCAACTCTAACAAAAGGGATTTGTGCAACGTTTGCTTTTTTAGATATTCCTCCACCGCTCACTAAAGAAAGCTGTCCTTCAATTCTTCCGCGGGCGTTTTCTAATTTTAATCGCTCTTCCTTTAATCCGTTTACGCGCTCATCTAGATCTTTAAGTTCCGTTGAGCTCTTGGTCTCATCTTGAACATCCTGTTGAAGCAATTCTTCACTAATCTTACTCAGCTCTTGTGTTGGCCAAATCTTTTCATTTTCAAGTGTTTTTCCTTGTTCAAATATGTACGCGCGTTCGCGTCCAATATATGTTCTGTAGGTGTTTTTTAATTGAGTGCGTAATTCACGGGAACGTTCAAGTTTTTTCATTTGTCTTTCCAAATGAGTTAGTTGAGGAGTTAGTTCGCGGCGTAAAATGCCAACCTCTTTCATGTTCTCGGAGGTCTTTTCCAGCTTCTTTTCGCTTTCTGCCTTTTTAAATTGAAATGCCCTTAATCCAAGTGCCTCTTCAACCATTTCTCTTCTATTACCAATTGAGGCGCTAAGTATCCTATCGGCCTCTCCTTGGGAGATTATATGGTGTCCTGAGGCCCCAATATTGGCACTAGAGAGGAGTTCTGCTATATCTTTGAGTCGAACCTTACTTCCGTTAATTGTGTACTCATTAGCCCCATCTCGGTGGACAATCCGCTCAACTACTACTTCGTCAAAATCTATATCGAAGAGGTTGCTTTTGTTATTAAATTGAATGGAGACTCTTGCACGATTTGCCTGCGGCATTCTTTCGTTTCCCGCCCAAATCATGTCGGGGCCTCTCCTGCCACGCATTGATTTCATTGATTGCTCACCTAGAACAAACCGGAAGGCTTCCGCCGCATTACTTTTCCCAGAACCGTTGGGTCCAACAATTCCCGCAATTGGGGATGTAAATTTAAGAGTGCTTTTTTTAGCAAAAGATTTAAAGCCTGAAAGCTCGATTGATTGCAGATGCATAAAGGTAAGTATATCGCATGTATTGAAAAAGACCGCCTTTTTTGGGCGGCCTTTTGCAAAAGATCAAATAGGGAAAGTTATTCCCGAATTGTGGAACTGAGGAGTACCTACCTCAAAATCCACCATGAAGGGGTCAATTATCCTTTCAAGCTCGGATTTCCATTTCCTGGTTGCTCGGGGATCAGAGTAGAGGAATAGGTCTGTCACTTTTGATGATTCCATCAATAGGACGAATCTCTCCCTAAACAAGAATGTTAAGTGTATCCCAGAAAGCCCGAATTCTAAGTCTGCGTAGAAAAATTCCATATCTCCCCTTGTAGGAACTATGCATTCTTCAACTTTCATCAAAAAATTATGTGTAACGGGAGAACCTGTTTCGAAAAACAGGACGTGTAATCCGCAAGTGGGATTGTAGTCGTCCACAGAATCTTGAAACCATGGAGCACTTATTTGAGTTATCCGCATTTTGTTTCCTTTTCAGTTGCTGCAAAGATTTAAACACGAAAATAGTTGACGGTCAATATAATTGCACTATTTTAGAAATACTTGTATGTTACTTACTGCTGAACTTTAACAATGGAGTACCTTATGAGAAAAATCGCCATTTGGTACCTTTTGTACCAATTGATTAAAGTAATGCTGGTTGCCCCACTTACTTGGAATCCTGTGTTTGTATTCGCAATTGGAATTGTAATCCACTACATTCCGAACTGTGCCGACCAGGAAAGACTAGTCCTTGCATATACTTTTGCATGGACAATGGCCTTCCCATTTGCAGTTGTATTCCTTGTATCTCTCTCAAGGAAAGAAACTTAAGACGCCGTACTACTTGCGGCGTTTTAAACTACCAGCCCTTAACCTCCAGCGCTTTCTTTGCAGCGGCCTGTTCTGCTTCTTGTTTAGATTGTCCTTCGCCTTGTGCAATGGGGTCGTTTTTTATAACAGCGGCTACTATGAATTTCTTATCGTGATCGGGCCCCGCCTCACTTATCAATTTGTACGAAGGAGTAACGGAGTGTTCCTCTTGAGTTTTTTCTTGGAAATAACTTTTGGCATCTTGCCAAAGTCGCTCTTCCACTATTTTTTCAATCTTGCCGAAAAGTGTTTCTTCTAAAAATTTAAGTGCGGCAGAGTATCCCTGGTCCATGTAGAGTGCTCCGATAAAAGCCTCAAAGGTGTTAGCTAAAATGTATTGA
>CAYNQE010000003.1:0-50020 GCA_964399345.1 uncultured Candidatus Saccharibacteria bacterium | reverse complement strand
AGACACACAAACTCTTACAATTACAAAAGACACTAGCGTAGTAGAAACTGAAGTTCCTACTGGATTAATTGAAGCACCCTCAGTTGCCTCACCTGTTGCGCCTGTAACTAGAACAATAGCGGTTCCAAGAACTTCAAACCCATACGGGCTAGTAGACCTTTCTGTATCAATGATTGCAGTTGGAAAAGTTAACTTCTACGGAATCCTTGAGAGAAGTAACTACTTTAGACTAAATGATAAAGCAGCTGCTAAATTTAAAGTTACAAACCTAGGAACAAAACAAAGTGGGCCTTGGTTCTTCTCGGCAGTATTACCTTCTCAAGGAGGTTATGCATTTACTTCTCAAGTTCAACCTTCACTAATGCCAGGGGCATCAACTGAAGTGCTAGTTACGTTTGACCAACTTGTCTCAGGAACGCACAGCTTCAACGTAAGGTTGGACCCAGTAAACTACATCCTCGAATCAAACGAGAACAACAATACAACCGGTCAGATTATAAACGTATTAAATTACTAGATATCCAAAGTCGCCTCTCTGGCGTGGGATTGAATAAAAGACTTTCTTGAGGCAACATCTGTTCCCATTAGAGTATCAAAAACATTGTCTGCTTCTTGTGCGTCTTCAATGGTTACCTGCTTCATAACACGCCTCTCTGGATCCATTGTAGTTTCCCATAATTCATCAGGGTTCATCTCACCAAGTCCTTTGTATCGTTGAATTGAAACTTTTCCAGTCTTCTCTTCTCCTTCATCATCCGGCTCAGCATCTCCAACTAAGGCAAATTTCTCTTCTTCAGTATATGCGTAAGAAGACTTCTTTCCTTGTTTAATCTTATACAAAGGTGGCTGTGCAATATACAAATACCCTCCATCAACAAGAGGCTTAAAGTATCTGTAGAATAGCGTTAGAAGAAGTGTTCGAATGTGTGCCCCATCTACATCGGCGTCAGTTGCAATTATCACTTTGTGGTAGCGAAGTTTTTCAATATCAAACGTATCTCCGATTGCAGTACCAAGTGCTACAACAAGCGCTTTAATTTCATTGTTTGTTAGCATCTTATCCAAGCGCGCTCTTTCAACATTTAAAATCTTTCCTCTTAGTGGAAGTATCGCCTGAGTTCTTCGGTCTCTTCCTTGTTTGGAAGAACCTCCGGCTGAATCTCCCTCTACAATGAATATTTCTGATTCTTCGGCTGAACGTGACTGACAATCTGAAAGCTTTCCTGGAAGTGTCATCCCTTCAAGTGCTCCCTTTCTTAGTACGGAATCCTTAGCAGCTTTTGCTGCTTTTCTTGCCTTCATTGCAAGAACCGCTTTCATTATCAAAGCCTTTGCATCATTTGGGTTCTCTTCTAGGAAATCATTGAATGCGGATGCAAAAACACTCTCAACTGCACCACGGGCTTCAACACTTCCCAGTTTTGCTTTAGTTTGTCCTTCAAACTGAATCTCTTCCATCTTTACTGAGATAACAGCAGTTAGTCCTTCAAGAACATCATCTCCAGTGAATCCTCCTTCAACGCCCTTCATATTGGCCTTCTTAATATAGTTGTTGATTGTTCTAGTGAGTGCTGTTTTAAAACCGGTAAGGTGCATTCCACCTTCTGGAGTATATATATTATTAGCAAAGGCTGAAACTCTTGAAGAAATATCATCTACGTATTGCAAAGCTACTTCAACATGAACATCGTCTTGTTCTCTCTCAACGTAAAATATATTTTTGTGAACTTCCTTTTGGTGTCTGTTTTGGAAAGTAACAAGACTGGTAAGTCCACCTTCGAAGTAGAAAGTCATTGATGGAACTTCAAGTTTTTGCTCTTTAAGGTAGAAAGTTTTGGTGTCGTCTAGTTTCCCTTTATATTCTCGTGCGTCAATTATTGTAAGTCGCATTCCTTTTACTAGATATGCCTGTTGTCTTAAGTGTTCAACAATTGTTTTCCAATTATATTCAATTTCTGGAAAAATAAGTGGATCGGCATCAAAAGTAATTATCGTTCCTTTCTTTTTCGAAGTACCCAACTTTTTAATTTTAGCTACCGCTTTTCCTCCTTCCTTATATTCTTGAACGTACTGTCCACCATCACGGTGGATTTCCGCACGAACATGACTTGAAAGTGCGTTTACTACTGAAACTCCAACTCCGTGAAGACCCCCTGAATATTTATATCCTTCCCCACCAAACTTACCTCCTGCGTGGAGAGTTGTCATAATGGTTTCAAGTGCTGAGACCTTTGTTTTCTTGTGTGTGTCTACTGGAATACCTCGGCCGTTATCAACCACTCGTATTCTATTTCCAGGAAGGAGTGCAACTTCAACATTATCAGCAAAACCACCCATGGCCTCATCGCGTGAGTTATCAAAAATTTCCCAGATAAGGTGGTGTAGCCCATCAGTTCCAGTTGTACCAATGTACATACCAGGACGACGACGAACTGCCTCAAGTCCCTCTAAAACTGTAATGTCATCTGCGCCGTAACTTCCTTTTTTTGCTGCTGTCATAATGTTATAAAAAGAGTGTGTAGAACACTCTCTTGGTTAAGTATATTATAGCAAAAAACACGCTCAAATGCGCGCTTTTATGCACATTTTTTAACGCACTTCCCAGCCTTCTTTTCCGTTAATCTCTCCTTCAATTTTCTCCATAATCTCTCCCACGACTACATCAGTAAGTGTTTCTTCCATGGACTGAAATACAAGGTGAAATGCGTATGAAATACGCCCATCTTTTTCAAACTCATCAAACAAGTCGACTCTTTTAAGAAGTTCTCCTGAGTGACTAACTACTATTTTTTCAATCTCTTCTTTCT
This sequence comes from uncultured Candidatus Saccharibacteria bacterium, assembly GCA_964399345.1. Classification (GTDB taxonomy): domain Bacteria; phylum Patescibacteriota; class Minisyncoccia; order Phycocordibacterales; family UBA2100; genus UBA2100. The sequence continues at coordinate 47,213 of CAYNQE010000003.1, read as the reverse complement.
CTACTCCTGCAGGAACCCAGGTAGCGATGTCTCGCAGCACAAAAGGATAAGAACTTGCTGATTTGTAAGAAATATCTCCAACCACATTTCCAAAACTATACTCTTCAACATCTTTTAAATCTTCCAAAATGTCATCCAGGGTAAATTCAAAAGTGCTTCCTGCAACATTTCCAAGTTTAATTCCTAAAGCATTCTCTAAATGAGTTTTTACGTTAGTTAAAATTGTCTCCACTCTTTCTTCCTTTTTCTTATTCCCTGCTACTTCAACTCCCACACATACATTAGTTGTTTCTCTCTCGCCAAATACATTACCAATCTCAAAAATCTTTAACTCTTGATGAAGACCAAGTAGTGGCATGTTCTTTCCATTTTTTACTAAAGATTCTTTTATTCCATCAGAAAGATTTTTCCTTAGATGGTCTTTATCGCTTGCAAGAGAGTTTAAGAGCTTAACTTCTCCAGAATCACGAAGAGAATACAAAGATACTTCAGTAACACCAAGTTCCGTTAGTGTTTTCTTAATTATCTCAGAGTATGCGTACTTCTTATTCACTCCACCTTCTCGCTGGGGTGAATCTAGTTGTTTAGATTCAATTCTGTTGTAACCGTAGACTCTACCAACTTCTTCAATTACTTCCTCGGGTATATTTACATCCCTCCTTTCAAAAGGCGCTTTCACTTTAAATTCATTTTCCTTCGTATACTCAAACTCAAGTCGTGTAAATATATCTTCAATTTCCTCTGTGCTTATTTTAGCCCCAAGAAGTTTTGAAATTCTCTCTTCATTAACGTTCACTTCCATATTTCCTTCATCTAATTCCCCTTCTTTTGTATATCCTTGTAGTTCTCCTCCTGCTATTTTTAAAATTATTTCAACTACCCTTTCAATCCCGTAATCAGCCAGTCCGTCTGCCATATTGTTTTCAAATCTAGCGGATGCATCAGTTCTTAGCTTAAGTGCTTGCGCTGTTAGTCTTGTTTTAGTTGGATTAAAGTTTGCTGTTTCAATTAAAATGTCTGTTGTATTACTATCTACCTCCGCATGATTTCCTCCTTTAATACCACCAATTGCTACTGCCTTATCGGAATCTGCGTCTGTTATAACAGTCATTGAATCATTGAGTTCAACTTCATCCCCTCCTAGAAGAGTGATTTTCTCTCCGCTTTTTGCAAGACGAGTACCAACGTGCAGTCCTTCAAACTTCTTTGCGTCAAAAACATGAGTTGGTCTACCTAATTCAAACAGCACGTAGTTAGTGGCGTCCACCACATTATTAATTGGTTTTTGTCCTATGGCCTCCAATCTTGCCTTTAACCACTCAGGTGAGTCTTTTACTTCAACTCCTGTAATGTGTGCTGCTATATAGTACGAACAAGATGCATCTTTACCTAAAGTTACTTTTACACCTCCTTCTTTAGAGACATTTATCTCTTTCCTTAAAGGATCTTCTTTCATTGGGGTGTTAAAGAGTGCTGAAATTTCTCTTGCAATACCACGGTGTGAAAGACAATCAGCCGCACGATTAGGAAGAACGTCGACATCAATTACAGAAACGCCATTTACTTCCTCCACCCCTTCAATTTCAAAAGCGTGGAAAGTTAGCTTCTCTTCCACCTCAGAAACAGAAGGCAATGCTCCTTCTTTGAAAAAACTATTTATCCATTCGTAACTTACCTTCATACACTAAATTGTTGAATAAATTTAAGATCCCCTCCGTGGAATAGGCGAATATCATCAATTCCCCATTTGAGCATACAAAGTCTTTCGATCCCTCCGCCAAAGGCCCACCCTTGATACTCTTCAGGGTCAATTCCTGCAGTTTTCAAAACATTTGGGTGAAGCATTCCTGCTCCAAGAATTTCTATCCATTTACCTTTGAGTCTCTTAGGAACATCGTCTCCAATTAATTTCATATCAACTTCAACTCCTGGCTCCACAAAAGGAAAGAACCCAGGGCGAAATCTAATTTCTACTGATCCTCCCAAGAACTTTTCAAAGAATGTCTCCAGTGTTCCCTTTAAGTGTGCGAGTGTTATGTCTTTACCAATTGCAAAAGCATCCACTTGAAAAAACTGTGCTTCGTGTGTCATGTCTGTTGCTTCGTTTCTATATGCCTTTCCGCAAGAGACAAAACGCATAGCACCATCATTTTCTTTTAGTTTTCGTGCAGTGACTGCCGTGTCGTGAGTTCGTAATACATGGTTTTCATCCACCCAAAAAGTGTCCTGCATATCGCGCGCAGGGTGGTCTTTTGCAACGTTTAAAGCGTCAAAGTTATAGTGTTCTGTCTCTAGTTCAGGGCCTTGCGCCACTTCAAACCCCATTTCGCTAAAAATCTCTACAATTTCACGAATTGCGCTAGTTAGTGGGTTAATATATGACTTTTGCATAGAAAAGAGTATAACATACGAAATACCCATGTTTCTGCTGGTTTATGGCCAATTACATGATAGAATCGCGCTAATGATCTCAGCACAAATAGTGATCTATACGTTTCTATTTATCTCATTGTACTTTGAGGTATTTATGCTGATTACCTTCTTTGAACACATGGGTAAGACAAAAAGAGAGAAGTCTTCTTTCTTTCCAAGCGTTGCCGTTATCGTTCCTTGCTGGAACGAGGAAACTACTGTCTCAGGAACTATTAAATCCCTACTAGAATTAGATTACCCAAAGGATAAGTTGCAAATAATTGCAGTAGATGATGGCTCAACTGATAACACTCTTAATATATTAAATACCTTCAAGTCCCAGGTAACTGTTATCTCAAAAGAAAACGGTGGTAAGCATAGTGCGATGAACGAAGCGCTCCTTCACACTGATGCTGAATTTGTGGGATGTCTTGATGCTGACTCTTATGTAGAGAAAAGTGCTCTTACGGAGTTAATTAGACATTTCGAAGACGAAGATGTTGCAGCTGTAACTCCTAGTATAAAAATACACAACGCAAACAGTCTGCTACAGATTGTACAAAAAGCCGAATACGGATTAGCTATATTTGTACGAAAAGCATTCTCTCTTATGGGTGCTCTGTTTATAACTCCAGGACCATTTTCCTTCTTTAGACGAAGTGTAATCGAAGAAATAGGACCTTGGCGCCATGCTCACGGCGTAGAGGATTTAGAAATGTGCTTGCGTCTACAAATGAATCATAAAAGAGTTGAAAACGAACCTGACGCTATTGTTCACACTACAGCACCTAGAAATTTACATCAGCTATACACCCAAAGAGTTCGTTGGACTTACGGCTTTTTAAAGAATGTATCTATATATCGAAAAATGTTTTTTAATCCTAAATATGGAACACTTGGAATGTTTATTCTTCCCATTAGTTTTCTTTCAATCTTCAGTGCCCTTACGCTGTTCTCGGTAGTTATATGGAATACCGCTATTATGGTGGTGCGTGAGTTTGTTAGATTCCAGTCCATTGGTATCCAGGCTCCCTCTGCAAACTTTGACCTCTACTTCATTCCTACAAGTTCGGTTTTGATAATAACAATCATACTTATCTCATTAACCTTTGTATTAATGGGAATTGGTAAAAAGATGGCCAAGGATTCAATAGTGTCACTTGATATGCCAGTTTATCTACTTATTTACGGGTTTATAACTCCGCTGTGGCTAGGAGCTTCCTTATTCAAGGTAATTGTTGGAAAGAGTGCTAAATGGCGTTAGAGAGAAAAATGTGCATAATGTTTCTAGCCTGCTCATTCGAGCGGTTTTTATTTCGGAGGAAATATGTCTTTCTTTAAAAATTGGTCTGGCGCGTTCAACACCGACACAATTATCCTTATAGCTGCAATAGTTGGCCTTGGGATTGCTGTATTGGCTAAAGTGGCGGAAAGCATCAGCACGACTTTCTAACAAAAGCTCTCGCCGCAGTAAAATGCGGCGAGAGCGTTTCCTTTTACCAATTAAAGTGATATATTCGCATTTATGGAAAACGGTAGAATAACCCCATGGGGTAAATATATTTCAGCATTTCTGATAACAGGAGTTATTTTTGCAACCGCAATCGTTGCAAACAACTTTTTTAATGAAAAACGTATTGAACAACTTCGTTCAATCGAAGAAGGAATAGCAATTGACATTCTCTCACTTGAAACCCAATTTGAACTACTAAAGGAGCAGTCTTGTAAAAGTATTGCGGAAAACCCAATTCTCTCGCGAGAACTTGATACTCTTGCTAAGAAACTCTCATTTGCTGAAGCTAGATTAGGTGCTGACAACGAAGAGGTGCTGCGATTAAAGCGACACTATTCCCTTTTGGAAATAAAGGATCTTTTGTTAATGCAAAAAGTCTCAGAGAAATGTGACGAACTTAAACCTATCTTCTTACTATATTTCTACTCAAATGAGGAAGGAACCTGTGCTGACTGTGAAAAACAAGGACACGTTCTAACTGAACTCTCAAGAGACTATCCTCAACTACGTATCTATTCGTTTGATTACAACCTAGACTTATCAGCCATAGAGACCCTTATTTCCCTTGAAAACATCTCCAGTGAGCTTCCAGCGCTTGTTGTTAACAATACGACCTATTCTGGGTTTAAAAGCACAGAGGAGATACAGGAGTTACTTCCCACACTGTTGGAGGAATAACAAAAGTCCGCATGATGCGGACTTTTGTTTTATGGAGCCAGAGAGAGGACTCGAACCCCCGACCTACTCATTACAAGTGAGTTGCTCTACCAACTGAGCTACTCTGGCGTATTTCCCGTTACTGAAGTCAGACTAGTTTCTCTTTTAATCCGCTCTGTGTCAAGGCCGTTTTTATGAGTTTCTACTTCCTCCAAAAACGACGATCTAGTTTGTCTTACTTCTTTTTTAGCACGATGAGTCATGTGCATAGTAACCTTGTGTGCTTGTCTTTCAATTCCTCCTGCAACGTAGGCTACAGAAATAGCGATACCATGTAAGGTCTTATAGATAACTTTTTTAAAAGAGAAGTGCTCTTCAATATGTAATAGAGTAGTTCTAATTTCTTTTATTGAAGAAATAACCATTACGTCTCCTTTATTACGGAATTTATTATATACCGCAAAATCCCGTGAATTCTCAAAATACTTAAATACGAAAAATAGTATTAAAGATGCGAGCGAAATACTAAAGGCAACAGTAGCCGTCATAGATTAACTATACTGCAAAACGAGAGATTTCTGCAACCTCTACACGTTCTCCAAATTTTTGAGAAGCCTCATCGATTAATCCTTGGATTGTAAGGCTTCCGTCTTTAACGAAGTCTTGCTCAAGTAAAACCTTTTCTTTTAGGAAGGAGTCCATTTTTCCTTCCACAATCTTTTCTCTCATATCTTCAGGCTTATCAGATGCTTCTTTTTCAAACACTGCTCTTGCTGCTTTTGTTGATTCTTCAGTTACGTCGTCTCTTGATAGAAATTCAGGAGCAATCGCCGCAACATGCATCGCTATATCATATGCGGTTTTTACAAACTCTTCGTTCTTTGCAACGAAATCAGTCTCACATGCCAGAACAACAACTCCTGCTACTGAGTTTCCTGCGTGAATGTATGCCTGAACTGCTCCGCTTCCAAGCTCTCTATCTGCTTTCTTTGCTGCAACTTGTGCGCTGATTTTTCTTAAGTTAACTTTTGCTTGTTCAATGTTACCGTCGGCATCATCCAATGCTTTCTTACATTGCATAATAGACACTCCGGTTTCATCTCTAAGTTGCTTTATTAGTTCAGTTGAAGACATATGTTTTATATAGTTAAGTTTCTTTCTTCTCTTCCTTCTTCTCTGGAGTTGCTTTTGCTGCTTTGTTTGCAGCTTTACCTTTCTCTATTGCCTCAACGATTTGATCTACAAAGAAAGTAATACTCTTTGCTGTTGCATCGTTTCCTGGCATAGGACTAGCGATCTTTGAGATATCACAGTCTGTGTTAGCTAGAGCTATAATTGGAACGCCTCTAGCGTGTGCTTCATTTACCGCGATGTAGTCGTATCGTGGGTCAACTACAAACATTGCCCCTGGAAGTTCTTTCATATCAACAATTCCTCCGAACTTTGCTTCTAGGTCATCTATCTCACGATCCATCAAAAGACGTTCTTTCTTTGTATATTTATCAAGGTTTCCCTTTTCTTTATCATCTCGAAGAGTCTCCAGTCGTTTTACACGCTTACCTATCTCTTTAAAGTTAGTTAGTGTACCTCCAATCCACCTGCTACACACAAAAGGCTCGTCCACTTTTAGAGCGGCACGTCGCATGATAATACGAGCTTCGTTCTTTCCTGCAACGAATAGTATTTTCTTTCCTGAGGTTGCCATGGAGAGGGCTGCCTTTTTAGCTTCTTCTAATTTAGCCTCTGTTAGTTCTAGATCAAAAATATCGTTTCTGTTCTTTTGTCCAAAAATGTATTGAGCAATTGTTGGATTTCGTCGCGTACGAGAATACCCAAAGTGTGCTCCGGCTTCAAATAGTTTTTCTATTGTTGTTGCTGTCATATTTTAAAAGCCCCCACATAAAGGGGCACAAAGATATTATCAAATTAATGGGTACATAGCAATGGTTACTCCCCCTCCGAAAACTCCGCCAACTCTTCAAATATTGGATCGGGAATTCCTCCAAGTATCTTATCCACTCCGGACCAAGATTTTTTAATTCTATGATCGGTTATACGATCCTGTGGGAAATTGTAAGTACGTATCTTTTCTGAACGATCCCCTGTTCCTACTTGTTTTGAACGTGCGTCTGACCTTGTTTTAGCCGCTTCCTCATCCTGCATCTCTTGAATACGTGAGGCAATAATAGCGTATGCCTTTTCTCTGTTCTTTTGTTGTGAGCGTTCTGCAGTACAGCGAACACTTATACCTGTTGGCTTGTGGGTAAGACGAACGGCAGTTTCAACTTTGTTTACGTTCTGTCCTCCGGCTCCACCTGAGCGTGAAAACTCTATTTCCAAGTCCGCCGGGTTAATTTCAACTGTTACGTGCTTGTACACAGGCAAGATCGCCACACTTATCGTTGAAGTATGAATTCTTCCTTGTTTTTCTGTTGCAGGTATTCTTTGAACACGATGCACCCCTGTTTCAAAACGAAGAGTTTTGTAACTGTTCTTTCCTTTAATTTCAATAATGATTTCTTTTACACCTCCCATAGTTGAACGAGACTCACTTAGTGTTTGAGTTTGCCACCCCCTTATTTCAGCATACTTGATGTACATAAAGGCTAACTCCTCTGCAAACAACGCGGCTTCCTCTCCTCCTGCTCCTGCACGAACCTCTAAAACTGCCTCGTTTGGAAACTTCTGCTCTTCTTCATCTTCTTTAACAATTTGTTCAATTTGTTCAATTACTCCGTTTTGTGCCTCTGATATTCGCCTTAGGTCTTCTTCTACCAGGGCGTCCATTTCAGCATCTGCAGTACCTACCAACTTAGCCTCGCGTGCTTCTCCGTCTAATCTGTCGTATTCTTGTATTAAAAACCCTACACGGTTGTCGGTTGCATATTGAGTTAATATTTCTGGTCGTTCTTTTTCCATATCAAAAAGCGGTTTTTACACCGCTTTCATCTTACAATATTTTACGTTTACTTGCTTGAGGCTGCTTTTGCACGAGTCTTGAACTTCTCAACACGTCCTGCGGTATCAATAGTTGTTTTAACACCAGTGTAGAATGGGTGTGAAGCGCTTGAAATTTCAACACGATAGAGTGGATACTCCTTTTTCTTGTACGTACCAGTCTCATCAGTCTCAACTGTGGAGAATAGTAGAAATTCCTCCCCTGACGTGTTGTCTAGGAAAATTACTTCTCTATAGTTATCTGGGTGTGTATCCTTTTTCATACCGCGACACTGTAACATTTCTAGGAAAACTGGCAAGGGTATGATACGTTTTGGATAGAAATTAACTGGGAGACCTAAAATGTCTACAACCATCCCTGTATCTTTGGATACAGAACTACCGATTATTTCCACGGGCACTATTGTCTGCAATTTTCTGGGTGATTGCTTTTGTGGTCAGGTAGTCAGCTCGGAAAAGAATGAGAACCATATTCACATTACAGTCCAGAACTGGCTTCTTTTTGCCAACGGAAAATGGCATAAAACTGGGGGTAAGATAATCGTGTGTGATTTGAAAGCAAAAAGATCTGCTGACAGAGTAATGACCGCAAGGTCAGCACAAATAGGCGGATTATTCTTCACAGTCTATCCCGAGGGACACGAAAATGCCCCAAAGTTCTAAAACCTTAAAAGGCGGCCTATCAAGCCGCCTTTTTGCTATCTGACAAGTGTAAGTGTTATTTCTATATGATACTCTTTACTCAGCAACAGAAGGACATTGCAATGACACCACAAAAATTTTCCGAAAAGTTCCCCTCGACATCAGCAAAAGGGATCCTGGCAATAACAACGTTCCCAGGAACCCGGTCAGAAAAAATCAAAAAAATGGACGTCTTCTAGATAAAGTCGCCGACTCGATTCTCTTTGGTTTTTTCTATTGAACCGAAAGAGAGCGGATCACATAGTGTAATTCGCAAAAAAAAGAAACCTCCTTCGTATTCACTCAAGACAAACAGTGTTACGGAAGAGAATGGTGTCTTTACATTCTTAGTTGCAAACTCTCATCTGTTTGCAGCATCGTTCACACCTTCTTGATCATTAAACACGCGGCCTCACAAGCCGCGTTTTTAGCCCTCCAAAATATCAATTTGATTTTGCATCACTTCAACTAACTCCATAACGTCGTCTCCATAGAATGCATACGCCGCTTTTTTAGCATTCCTCCATCCGGCAAAATACCTTAGTGCCGCAAGACGTTCTGCAAAGAATGAACCTTGATCTGCTCCGTTATCCTCCATTAACAAGGCCGTTGCAAAAATGGCTGTTCTTGGATCCCATGGATTCGGTGGATTTTGCCCTGTTATCTTACCTAGTGCTTTTTTATACAAAACCCAAGTTGAAGGAATAAATTGAGCAGGGCCCATGGCTCCGCCGTAGCCATATGAAGGAGGGCACGACACCACTTGTGAATACGGATCTAATCCTAATTCATTTACAATATCCATGAACGGATCAACGTCTCGAGTTCCTTTCATAACCTGATCAAAGGCACGTCCTGTGTTTTTACCTTTCCCATCTCCTTTGTTTGGAGAGTTTGTAAGAAGACACTGTCCTACGTTTTCTCCTAAGTTAGTTTCTTGCTTTAAAATAGCGAGAATCAAAGCAGGTCTCACACCAGTTTTACCACTAGCCTCTTTTGCAAAGTCATAAGCGTCTCCAAACGGAATGGCGGCCGTACCACGTAATGAAAATAATGTTGAGCGAATTTCTGCTGCACTTCTTTTACTTTCATTTAAAATATCCTGATATATCTCTTCTTGTCCTTTTGTAACAGTTAGTATTTTATTCTTCTCCCCCTTACGAGATTCCACCTTATTCTTCTGAAGAACCTGTATCTCTCTTAACTCTCTTTCTTCTAACTGCTCTTCTTGAAGAACTTTCTTTTGTCCTTGTATTGAGGCTTTGGCTGCTGCTATTAATTCAAAAGATTTTGAAAGAGAAATCTTTACGACTTCAAAAGAATCAATGTCGACAAACAAATCCGAAAGATCATTGCTTCCTAATATCATTTCAGTAAAAGACAGGTTATCTATTTCATTTGTTTTTCGTAAAAGTTGAGAAAGAGAGTCTTTTTCTCTACCAATCTTAGCGTCTAATTCTCTGATGGCTTGTTCTCTATCTTTAACATCACTAGTAATTTGAGAAATGGTTAAGTTTCTTTGTCTAATGGCAAGTTGTGCCTTATTAATCTGTACATCTAATACTGCAACGTCTCGCTCCAGGGACTGCCGTTCTCCACTTTTAGCATCTAGAATAACTTGTTGCTGGGAAATTTCTACTTCAATTTTTGCAAGCTCCGCTCGCAAGCGTGCTTCTCTTTGTTCTTTTGTCTCGGCGTATGCAACAGGTGCCACCAGCAGTGACATTAAAATACCGAGCACTATAATTCTTTTACTCATCGGTATAAGTATAACGTAAAAGACACCTGGCTGGTGTCTTTTACTCTTCCTTATTTTCTTCTCCTTCTTCAGTCTCTCCCTCTCCTTCTATTTCAATATCTGTAATGTCTCTTTCTTCTTCAACCTTTTCTTCTTGTGGTTGCGTAACGGATGCTACGTTATCTGTTAGTTCTGCAGTTGGTTCAATTTCTTCAGAAAGTTTAAGGTCTGCAATTGTAATGTTGCTATCTAGTGCCCCCAGCGTAGTTACATCCACTTCGATTTCCTGAGGGATATCTCTTGGTCGAACTACAATTTCAATCTCGTGCATAACCTTAACAACAATACCTCCTTCTTTTTCAACAGGAGCCTCTCCTATGAAGTTCAATGGAACAGTAATGGTTAGTTTCTTTCCTCGTTCGATGCAGTAGAAGTCTGCGTGAATTGGAACTCCTGTAACTGGGTCAACGCTAACGTCTTGGATAAGTACTTCTTTGTCCTCTCCCACTCCTTTTAGGTCAACAATCGCAGACCCTCCAGCCTCTGCCCATATCTGGCCAAATTCTTTAGCGTCAACTGTAATTGGAGTGTTCTCTTCTTTAGGTCCATAAAAAACAGCAGGAAGTAATCCTGTTGCACGTAATGCATCAGGTGTTGAATCTTTTCCTCTTGTTTTTATGTTTAATTCAGTCATTAGGGCAAAACTATACCAAAAGACTACCTAAATGCAATGTCTTGCCATTTTTTACACTCCTGTTATACTCGGGCCAACATGGAAGCATTTATCGGCCTTTTGCCGTACATACAAATTGCGCTCTCCATCATGCTCATCTTAACTATTCTGCTACAGCAGACTGGTTCGGGTCTTGGTGGTGCATTTGGAGCTGATAACTTTAGTTCGGGTTTTCATACTCGTCGTGGTTTAGAGAAAACTCTCTTTAGAGTAACTATAGTGCTGGGATTGCTTTTTGCACTCATCGCTATGTTAAATCTATTCGTTGCGTAGAAGACTCTGTGTGTCTTAAAAATGGATAATCCTCTTAAAAACAAGTCTATTAATAACTTACTAAAGGAATATAGTATTCCGAAGGTAAGTCTATTACAAAATATTATTAACGCTCTTTCACCATTAGAAAGAGTAGTATTTTTGGCTCTAACAGGACTAGTGTTCCTAACAACACTCTCGCTTGTTGTTCAAATTAATAAGGAAACAACCACTCAAATACCTCTTAGAGGCGGAACGGTAAAAGAAGGTGTAATTGGTGCACCGAGATTTATAAACCCACTTCTCACTCTTTCGGATACTGATCGTGACCTTTCTACTTTAATTTACGCGGGATTAACACGCCCTTCTTCAAACGGAACTTTAATACCAGATGTTGCTGAAAGATACACCATTTCAGAAGACGGAACGGAATATACATTTATATTAAAAGACGATGCGCGTTTCCATGATGGGGTACCATTAACTGCAGACGACATTATATTTACTATAGAAATGGCACAGGACGGTATTATTAAAAGTCCTAGAAGAGCCGACTGGGAAGGTGTTTTGGTTGAGAAAATTAATGACAGAGAGGTTAGATTCACTCTTCAACGACCCTACGCTCCTTTTCTTGAGAACACGACCATAGGTATTCTTCCCCGTCACATATGGATAAACATTAACCCTCAAGAATTCTCTTTCAGTAATTTTAATATAAAACCTATTGGATCTGGGCCATTTGAAATTAAGAGTGTTACCTACGACTCATCCGGAATACCCGAATCCTATGATCTTCGTGCATTTAATGACTACTCTCTAGGACGTCCGTTTATAAACAAACTGATAGTTAATTTTTACGCAAACGAAGAGGAGTTACTTTCTGCGTATAAAACAGGAGCCGTGGAAAACCTAAACGCAGTTTCGTCCGTTGCACTAAATGAAAGCCTTGCTAACGACTCTGAATTACTTCAGGCAGTTTTCCCAAGAATATTCGCTATATTCTTTAACCAAAACAAAAATCACATTTTTGCGGAAAAAGAAGTTAGACAGGCGCTTGAGGCTCTTTTGGATAAGGATAAAATAGTTAGCGAAGTATTAAATGGTTACGGAACAATAATAGATTCCCCCATTCCACCGGGAACCGTTGCAGGACTTAGTGTTACTGAACATATTGATACCACCGAAGAAGAGAGGTTGGCTACTGCAACAGAAATACTTGAAAAAGCTGGCTGGGAATTTGATAAGGAACTAGGCCAATGGACTGACGGCGAAAAGCTATTAACTTTTACAATAGCAACAGCTAACACTCCCGAGCTAAAATTAGCGTCCGATATTGCGGCTGAGGCTTGGACAAAGGCTGGAATAGGCGTACGTGTTGTAGTATTTGAAACAGGAGACTTAAACCACAATATTATTCGCCCTCGAGAATATGAGGCACTTCTGTTTGGTGAAGTAGTGGGAAGAGGACTAGATCTCTTTGCTTTCTGGCACTCCTCACAGAAAAACGACCCAGGTCTTAACATTGCAAACTACACCAACGCATCTGCTGACGTTTTTCTAGAGAAGGGACGAGAACTTTCCGCAAAGGAAGAGAGAGACGAACAATATATAAAGTTTGAAAGAGAAATTCAGAAAGACTCACCTTCTATTTTCCTTTACGCGCCTGACTTCCTTTACGTGATTCCAAAATACCTACGCGGTGTAGATATTGGATTAGTTGCAACTCCTAGCGAGAGATTCTCTGGAGTACATTTGTGGCACACTCAAACTGAGAGAGTTTGGCATTTCTTTAAATAAAAATTATTAGCCTTTAAAAATTAACAATGGATAACAAAAATAAAATGCGGTTTACCGTCTCAAGCTCTGCCAAGAGCAAGAAGAAGCGAGTACCATCACAAAGAAGGAACAAGAAATTTCCTCCTAAACCTCGTGTACACGCAAAAAAGAAAGATGACGTCATACCTCGTCTAGAGGATGGTGTTATTCGAATAATTCCTCTAGGAGGAGTTGAAGAAATCGGAAAGAACATGACAGCAATTGAATATAACGACGACATAATCGTTGTTGACTCTGGTTTTATGTTCCAAGAAGAAGACAAGCCTGGAGTAGACTATTCATTGCCTAACACAAAATATCTTGAAGATCGTAAGGATAAAATTAAAGGATTGGTTATTACCCATGGTCACCTAGACCACATAGGAGGTATTCCTTACATCATTGATCGAATTGGGAATCCCCCAATTTACACCAGAAGACTTACTGGAGTAATGATTAAAAAGCGCCAAGAAGAATTTCCTCACCTACCTACTCCTGATATTCGAGAGGTTGAAAACACTGATGTTATACAAGTAGGAGGACTTACATTGCGCTTCTACGGAGTGACTCACACAATTCCTGATTCTATGGGAGTTATAATAAAAACACCTTCAGGAAATGTAGCTATAACAGGAGACATTAAGCTTAACCACGACGGAACAGGAATTGTTGCTCAATCAGAAATTGATTCATTCAGCGTATTTAAAGAAGAAGAAATCACGTGTCTTCTTATGGACTCCACTAGTGTGTGGAAACCAGGATGGTCAATACCTGAACATAAGGTATTTGATTCTTTTGAAAAAATCATTGGAGATGCTAAGCACAGATTGATTATCGGAACTTTTGCATCCCAACTTGAAAGAATAATGAGTATTATCAGCATTGCTGAGAAAAACGGGAAGAAAATCGTTCTTGAAGGTAGAAGTATGAAAACTAACCTAGGTATTGCCCAAGAAATTAATCTTCTTAAGCCTAAGAAAGGAACTATTATTTCAACAGATGAAATGGCTGATTACCCAGAGAGTAAGATAATTATTCTTGCAACAGGTGCCCAAGGTGACGAATTTGCAGCATTAATGAGAATGGCTAACAAGAGCCACAGAAAGGTTAAGTTAACTCCAAAAGATACAGTGGTTCTTTCCTCTTCAGTTATCCCAGGAAACGAAAACGCCGTTCAAACACTTAAAGACAAGATGGCGCGCCAAGACGTTCATATTGTTACTTTTGAAACTAGTGATGTTCACGCATCCGGTCACGGTAGTATGGAAGAGGCCCGTTGGATTCACCAACAAATCAAACCTAAGTACTTCATTCCTCAACACGGATTCCACTACATGCTTCGAATTCACGCTGACCTAATGAAAGAGTCTTGTGGACTTTCTAAAGAAGACATAATTGTTCCTGATAACGGTACTATTATTGAAATACGAGATAACGGAAAAGAATTCGTGCGACTAAAAGCAACTGCTCCAATGACATCAAGGATTGTTGAAGGATTGCACGTTAGGGATATCCAAGAGGCTGTTATTAAAGACAGGCAGTCTCTAGCCCAAGACGGAATCTTCGTTATGGTTGTAACAATTAATCTCCGCGCTGGTAAGCTAAGAAAATCTCCAGATCTTATCTCACGTGGGTTTATATACCTACGAGAGTCTCAAGAACTCCTAGGTCAAACCCGTTTGATAATCAAGAAAACTGTTGAAGAGAAATTCAAAAAATCTAAAAAAGTTGATATAGATGACATAAAGAACGAACTTACTGAAGAAGTATCAAAGTTCTTGGTTCAAAAAACTCATAAAAACCCTATAGTTATTCCAGTTATCGTTGGTGTATAATTAGCACCAATGGTACTGATACACAGAAAGGATAAGCACATTATAAAAAATGTGACCTCGTCTAGGCATAGCGTTTATGCTCTGAATTTTATATTTTCTTTGCATCTAGCGCTAATTGCGTACTATATGTCCACGTTTATGGTGAGCCGTGGATTCCCACATGAATTTATTGGACTACTCTATGCAGTAGGCTCTATGGTTACCCTACTTGCTATTGCAAACGTATCTTTCCTTTTAAAAAAATTCGGTAACTACACAAACCTACTTGTTCTAGGAATAATTGAGGTACTAGCATTTATTGGGTTTGCTTTGATAGATAATCTAGTACTTTTGTTCTTCATCTTCCTCATTGCATTCCTTGTTCCTGCTCTCATTGCTTTTTCATTAGATATTTTTCTTGAAAGTACTACTGAGGAGGAAGATACCGGGGGTATACGAGGAATCTTTCTAACATTTGCCACAATTGCATGGATAGGAGCACCTGTTTTGGGTGGGTTTATAGTAGGAGAAAATAATTACAAATTACTTTTTATAATTGCGGCGTTAGTTTTTGTTCCTTTTATATTCCTCGCTGGCTCCCAACTCAAACACTTTAAGGATCCAAAGTATTCTCAACTAGATGTTTCAAATTTCATGACTTCCCTTATTAGAAGGGTGGATTTAAGAAACGTGTTTCTTTCTCAATTTCTTCTTCGTTTCTTCTTCGGTATAATGGTTATATATTTACCTATATATATTCATAACACTCTGGGGATGCCACTTTCAAGCATCGGTATAATTATCGCATCGGCAACACTTGCCTTCTTGTTACTTGAGATACCTCTAGGAAAATTGGCTGATTCAGTTTTTGGAGAAAAAGAAATACTTATACTAGGGTTTGTAGTTATTACCATAACTACTTCAGCGCTTACATTTCTAGATACTACTTCTGTACTAATATGGTCGTTGGCTATGTTTTCAACAAGAATAGGTGCTGCCATGATTGAAATATCAAGCGAAGGCTACTTCTTTAAGCATGTTGATGCAGGAGATTCAGATGAAGTAAGTGCCTTTCGCATGCTTAGTCCTATAGCTTATATAGTAAGTCCCTTATTTGGAACCTTGATGCTTATATTCCTTCCTATACAATTTATATTCCTTGCAACAGCACTAGTTATGGCAACTGGAGTACTTTTTGCAGCAAAACTAAAAGACACGCTATAACTCGTATACTACGTCCTTTCTCTCAACTACAACTTTCCAATCGTTTACCTTTGCATGCCTGTAGAGGTTTTTATTTGGATTAAAACAAATTGGATTATCAACTAATTCTAAAAAAGAAATGTCGCTTTCTGTATCTCCTACTCCAACTGAATCCTTAAAGGTAAGTCCTTCTTTTTCTACTGCTCTTTTAACAATGTATGCTTTATTTAAGATTAAATGTTTATCTGTAATTTCTCCGGTCAATCTGTCCTCTGGGCCAATTTCATAAATCATTCCGTATGTCTTATCAAAACCCAAAGTTGGACAAAGCTGATCGAGAATAGTTTTCGGTGAATGAGATACTGCCAAAAGATAGTATCCCTTTTTCTTTAAATCTTTAACCAACTTACGAGTGTATCGATATGTTTGCTTTCCTTTTGTCTTAACAATGTTTTTAGAAATCTCAGCAAAGTCTGAGTAGTGAATACCCTTGTTGTACTTATAAAAGGTTTCCACCATTGCATCAATATACTCATCATAGCCCCCTTCTCGATCGAGCCATTTCTTGTGCTTTGATTTATATATTTTAGTTGCCTCTTTAGGCAGGATACCCCTTGCCACCATTTCTTCAACAATTTCGATCAACAAACTTGATCGAAAAATTGTTCCATCCACATCAAAAATTGCTACCTTTTTCATTTACTAATAATACCAGCCTTTACCCAAATCTCATTAGCCTTGGGCCAAATCTTTGTAAGAGGATGTTCAGCACAATCATGTTTGCGCGCAGGACATACATATCTACCGTATAGTACAAATCCATTGTTCACATATCTCCAATCCTTCTTGGGTATCAGTTCTTCAAGATCTTTTGATATTTTAGTTAAATCATTGTTGTTTGTAAGGTCAAAACGTAGCGCAAATCGCCTCACATGCGTGTCTGTGGCTATTCCATCCCATATCCCGTGTACTCCACCTAAAACAACGTTTGCCGTCTTATACGCAACTCCAGGGAGTGTTATTAACTCTTCAATAGTCTTTGGTATTCTCCCCTTAAAATCTCTTTCCACAACCTTAGCTGCTCTTGCAATATTCTTTGCCTTGTTTCTGAAAAAAGGAATTGACGCTATTTCTTTTTCCTTGATTTTAAGAAAATCCTTAGCGGTTTTGTATTTTTTGAACAGATTGTCAGTACATTCATTAACCTTTTTGTCCGTACATTGGGCACTTAGCATGACCGCAACTAGAAGCTGAAAGTTAGTTTTATATGTTAGTTCTGTTTTTGGCTTTGGATAAAGTTTCTTTAATTTTGCAACTAACTTTATTGCTCTACTTTTTCTATCCATTTTTCCTCGGAATGAGTTTCTTATGTAAAAGATGTATTGCTCCGGCAGCTACAACAACAAAAACAGCATAGAAGCCTAGAATCTCAAAATATGAATATGAAATTTTTCCTAAGGAGCCGATAATTAAAGCTGCATACCAAGCGGTGAATGAAATTGCACTCCCCCACAGTAGAGAAATCTTCTTTTTGTGTAGTAGCACCGCATTTAGCACCAAGAATCCTATAATGGTCATCTTTGCCCATAATTTGGCCTGGTATAGTAATTCTTCCATGCCGTTTAGTTGGTAGTAGACCAAAAAGCCAAGTCCTGAAAGAACCGCAATAACTAAACCTACGCGCATAGTCGTGTAAACTCCGTGCATTAAATTCGATTCGTCAGGCGAGATTATACCATCTTTAAGTGCTTTTAAAACATTTATCTCAGCAAAAGTAGCACCTCCTACACCCAGAGCCGTTCCTACCAAATGAATTATTATTAATATTTGGAATACGTCCATAATTTAATTATATCAACTTTTCAACACGCACTCCAATCAATCTAATTGCTAACCCTTTTGGATTTTCAGCTTTTTCAAAAAACGGAAAAAGGAGCTTTATTACCTTAAGCTCTAACTGCTTTGCAGAAGAAATCGAGTTCTCTAAGGTAAGGGATCGAGTTCTGGTAACGAAGTCTTCAAAACGAACAGTTAGAACAACTGTACGAAACTCTTTAAAACCCTGTTTCTTAACTTGTTCAAGAATTGTTTTAATCTGCCCCTTAACAACAAGTGTTACTTCCTTTAGATCGTGTGTATCAATATCAAATGTGTAGTGCTTGCCGATTGATTTACTTTTAGCTTTTTCCTTTTCTACTTTTCTATAATCTATTCCGTGAACCTTCTCCCATAAAGAAAAACCGTGCTTGCCAAGTTTTCCTTGTAGTTCTTCCCAAGAATACTTTTGGGCGTCCGCTACTGTTTTAATTCCCAACCTAAGCAATTCCTGTTGTGCTACTTTACCAACGCCTGGAATACTTCTAATTGAAAGTGGGGAGAGAAACTTTTCTGAATCAGTCACAACCGTTAGTCCATCAGGCTTATCATAATCAGAGGCAATTTTTGCGGTCATCCTATTTGGCCCAATGCCAATTGAACAAGTTAATCCCGTTTCTTTTTTGATTTCCTTTTTTAGCTTTTTCCCTAATTTCTCAGCTTCCTTAAAATTCTTACAAAAACTTAAATCTAATGAGGCCTCATCAACGCTTGTTTGTGAGATAACATCAACATACTTTTTTACAACACTGAATACTTCGTCTGATGCTTTTCCATAACGTCTTGAAGAAGGAGTGATGAAGATACACCTGTGGCCTTTGCATAAGTTCCATGCCTTACTTATCGGTAACGCTGAGCCAATTCCTAATTCTCTTGCCTTGTAGTTGGCGGTTGAGACAACTCCTCTACCCTTACCTTGTTCTGGGTCTGATCCAATTATCACGGGAGAGCCCTTCAGATATGGTTTATCTCTTTCCTCAACGGATGCAAAGAATGCGTCCATGTCTATATGTCCTATGATTTGGTCCACTAGGACAGTTTACCATTTGCTGTATCTTCTTCTATTTGCTTTACCTTTTCAATCTCCTCCTCAACTCTTTTGTCCTCTTTTTTAATTGCAGTTTCAGCGATAAATTTCTTGTGGTGAACATCCATTAACGAGAACGTTACCATTCCAGCAAAAACCATTCCCACGACATTTATGATAAACATAACAGCAGAACCTGCAATAATACTAGGCTCAAGCATAGCTACTCCAACCCCGAATACAGCAAGTGGTGGGATAAGGGCAACAGCAACGGCAACTCCTGGTAGTGTTGATGAAAGATTAGGTCGAACTGTAGTATATGAGACAGCAAGTCCTGAGATTACTGCAACAATGAAAAAGAGTAATGACGGCTCTGTTCGTGAGAGAATTACTTCATTTACTCCAACACTTAAATCGCTAACGGAAAAGAGAAATGCTCCCAGTACCGCAGCACCTACTGCAAAGGCAACAGAGTAACCAATAGTTGAAAGTGACCTTAGAATAAGTGGGTGGTGAGACATCGAAGTACCCAGTGCAAGCCCCATAATTGGGGCAAGCAAGGGGGCTAGTAGCATCGCACCAATTACTATCGATTCACTTCCAGCCAAAAGTCCAAATGTTGCCATTAGAACTGAAAGAACGAGCATGAAGAAATAATCAAAATCGGGAGTAGAGCTTTCTATTAGTTTTCTAACTGCTTTAGTTTTTTCCTTCTCGTCTATTGCTTGGAATCTTGAAATTAGTGACATATACAATAAGTATAAAGTATTATGAGCGAATTTAAAGGTATATTTAGTGTATAATAGCCCCTATGTCCAGCGCACTTATCGCAGCCCTTATAATTATGCTAGCCTCCCTTTCCGGGGCAATTTTTGTATGGAAAAGTGCAGATAGTTTAGTAATGAGAAACTCCAGATATTTAGTAACATTTTCTGCAGGAGTTTTTATAATAGTCTCTTACGGACTATTCACTGAATCAATAGAATTGGGAGGAAGATTTCTACTAATTTTAACTACTGCAATTGCAGGAGCGTTATTCTTAGAAATTGTAGGTAGAATAATGTCTACGACTCACCACCACCACGGAACAGACCATGGGCACTCGCACGACCATCTCGACGCCAAAAAGGTTCTTCTTGGAGACGCCTTGCACAACATTGTTGATGGACTCCTGCTTGTTCCTGCCTTTTTAATTGATGTAAGAGTGGGAATAGCTACTACTCTTGCTATCTTCCTACATGAGATAGTGCAAGAAATTTCTGAATTTTTTATTATGAAAGAAGCGGGTTACTCAACAACTAAAGCACTTATTCTAAACTTCCTAGTTTCATCAACTATTTTAATTGGTGTGTACTTAGGTTTTTATATTGCCGTTTCAGACACAGCGATAGCCGCACTAACTGCTTTTGCGGCAGGTGCGTTTATGTACGTTGTGTTTCGTGACCTTCTACCAAGTACTATGCGCGACATAGTGCGTAAAAGAGACGCAAAAAAACACCTTATTGCAGGTGTTCTAGGACTCATTGTTATGTTTAGTGTTGGAGCACTACTACCTCATCACGAGGACTCTACTCATGAACAAGCTCAAACGACTCCGTCATTGATTTAGTTATCATACGGTTTTCAAATTCACTTTCATCGTTAGGATTAGTACCAGTTGCACAAACCCCATAAATATAATCTACTGAGTCAGCATAGGTGCAAACCTCTTGGTGATCAAACCTAAATAATGTTATTTCCAAAGCCTCTTTTTCATCTAGCTTTGTATCCTTCTCCCCTTCAATTAAATCCCTCAAGAAAAGGCACGGAGATTCTTCTATATTACAATCTTCCTTTTTTAAATCTTCTTCAGCAAGCCACGCACCCCACCACTCCTTAACACTAAGTTCTTCGGGGTTTTCAAACATTCTTACAACAACACCTAGCCCATCATTTTTCGAAACATACACCTCATGGAAAGCCTTCGTCTCCTGCGGCTTTAGTGCTTCTTGAACCTCCCAATCACTTGGGTGCTTTATTGCAAAACCATTTTCCAAACTTATGTATTGAGAAAATCCTTCAGTACTATTAACCACTCTTTTGTAATTAAGAATATTTCCGCGGGATAAATAACTTAGCGTTAGATTTTCTTCGCTAATTTCCAGAATAGCGTATTCGTATGTTTCTTCATTTATAACAGTTCGCAGAAATACATCACTTTCCTGCTCATAGAAAGACCAAGACCCACTACCTAAAACTTTATTATCATAAACATCTTGTTGAGATCCATCCGTGTTAAAAACAACCTTAGACAACGGATCGTCTGTACTTTGCCAAGTTCCTACTAATTTTGTTCTATCTATATCAACTACTACATCCACTTCCTCCTCATTTCCATAGAAATACGCAGTTGCCCCCAGTAGTGCAATGGCAATTACAATTAAAAGTAGTTTTTTCATACGTACTTTCAGTATATATTACTTTTTAAGAAATAGTGAGAGTACAGCGCCTCCTATAAATGCTCCAGCAGTATTACTTAATAAATCAAGCCAAGTGTCGTATATCCCAGTTTGAAAAACTATATTTGTGGAGAATTCACCTAACATTTCTAAAAGTTCGTAAAAAACACCAAGAGTAGTTGCTAGCATTACTCCAAAAAGGAAAAACTGTACTTTAGTAATGTCGAGTTTTGCATTTCTAACAACAAGGAAAAGCATAAGAACCACTAAGAATCCTCCTCCAACAGCGTGCTGTATCCTATTTCCAAATTCTAATTCGGTAAAGAATATACTTATCGTAGAAAAGGAGAAACTAAGTACTGCTACTAGAAAGAGATACTTAAGATTAATCTTTTCAGTAGTAATAAACTTAAATATAGCTATGTATGTAATTGAAAAAAGTAATGCCGTAAGAAAGGAGAAAATCCACATAATTACTCATACCTAAGTACTATTTCATCCTTGTCTTTCATAAGGTACTCTCCCAGTTCTGTGTTTTCCTCTCCATTTACTGTCATTACTAAGTTGTCTCCAAATTCGTTAATGTCTTTGCCCCAGGCGTTAAAAAACATGTTCAATGTAGTCTCGTCATAAGTAACTGACCTATCAAACTCGAGGTGTATTGTTGGGAGATCTTCGTGAGTATGTATTGGATTGTGTCCTCCCATTAGCCCGGTGTTATTAGGTATCTCTATTTGTTCACCTTTAACATAAATTTCTATCTCTGGATGCCAATGAATCCCTTTGGTTGATATTACGTTCGGGTCAGACTCTTTAACACTCTTTGACCACATTGAACCTCCTACTATTAATACTAACCCTACGGCTCCTATAATTAAAAATTTATTCATGCAGCTTATTATACATCTTGTTCTTAGAATATATATAATATGAACTAACGGAAAATAATACTGCCCCAAAGCAAATCACGGCAACTTGAATTTGAGCTGTTGAAGTTGAGGCGTAAGTTAAAAGAAGTGTAAACGGTGTAATCCCGATGATGGTTGAGAATAAAAACGAACGATAGCCAATCGTGCTAAATATACCCAGTGCGTAACTTAAAATATCTACAGGTATAGTGCTCCGAAGCAAGGTTACAAATATGAAAACGTGGCGCCGTGGAATTGCTACTTCAATTTCGCGCATCCTCTTAACTTTCTCCATTTTCCCAACCCATTTCAATCCATACCTCCTTGCTAGGTAAAAAGCGATCATCGAACCAATCGTCCATCCTAAAACAGTATAGACCGCAGCTAAAAGTGGTCCCCAGCTGTTTGCTGCAACCGGAACTAGGAAAAACGTACTGATCGGGGCTATAACAACAGCCACAATCAGCAGCCCAATATATGAAAAAATTCCAACCAGTCCAGCTTGGTGCACAAAGCCTTCTAAAAACCCATTGTGTTGTTGAGAGACTTCCGAAAGAAGAACGAATCCAAGCACTGTCAGAACGGTTCCTACAATATAATATATATAACTATTCTTCATCTGAAACACCCGTCATAGTTTTAACTCTCTCAACTACTTGCTCAATTTTTATATCAGATTTCATAAAATATTCATATATATTTAGCTCCATAGCCTCTTGAACACTATCAATCCCGTCGACATTAGTTAGTAGAATAATCTTTACATTCTCACCCCACTCATCACTCCTTAAGCGTCTCGCCATTTCAAGACCGCCTTCTTTTGGCATAATAATGTCAAGAATAATTAGATCAGGCTTTTCTCGAATTGCTGTTGCAAAGCCAGAATCCCCATCTATTTCTGTAAATACTGTAAATCCAATACTGGATAGCCGATCCTTAAGGGCTCTCAACAACGGCTCTTCACTTTCAACAATTAAAATTCTTTTAGATTGTTCTATCATATCTTAAATATACACTGTTTCTGCGGTGTTTTGTTTATTGGCAGTGGAAAACCCTCTATATTGACTACTATTTAATTACATGTTATCTTTTCTCCAAGCTTTTGATACTCGTGTGGGGTTCAGCAGCTACAAACGACTGTAAAACGGAATGCTACGTTTGATTTATTACCCACACAGAGGAATCAATACCCTCTTTAGAAAAATACAATGAATACAAGTACCCAACGAGGACGGCGTCGTTCGTCTAACTCTTCCTACGGAGGAGGAAAATTTAATAGATCAAAATCATCCCGAGGGGGAGGTTTTCGTGGTGGAAATAATCGAAGAGGTCGAGGGCCTCGTAAAATGCCTACTTTTGATCCAACTCGATTTATAAACACAAATCCAGTTGAGGCAAAGGAAGAAGAGGTTTATGTTGCAAAGAATACCTTCAAAACCTTTGGTTTTAATGCAAAGCTAGCGGAAACTGTTGAATCCCTAGGCATGACAACTCCTTCACCTATTCAGGATCAAATTATTCCTGAAATAATGAATGATAATGACGTTGTTGGATTAGCAGAAACCGGAACAGGTAAAACTGCCGCTTTTCTACTTCCATTAATTGAGAAAACTCTAAAGGACAACAACCGACAAACTCTTATCCTTACCCCTACTCGAGAACTAGCTATCCAAATTGAAAATGAATTCAAGAAACTTTCACGTGGATTTAGACTATTCTCAGTAACATGTGTTGGTGGGGTAAATATTCACCCACAAATTAAGGCACTACGAAGAACTAACCACTTTGTTATTGGTACTCCAGGAAGAGTATTAGACCTAATTAACCGTAAAGATTTCAAAGCACAGTATGTTACTACTGTAATTCTAGATGAGGCTGATCGAATGCTTGATATGGGATTCATTGGAGATATAAAGAAAATCGTTGGAGCTACTCCAAAGGAGCGAGAAACTCACTTCTTTTCAGCGACAATGGATGATAAGTCAAAAACCTTAATTCATGAATTCTTAAAGAACCCTGTATCAATTTCTGTAAAGAAGAAAGATATTACAAACAGTATTGAACAAGATGTTGTTCCCTTTAAAGAAGACACTAAGTTCGAAACACTTCTTGAAATGCTGCAGAGGCCAGAGTTTAGGAGAATTATAATCTTTGGTGCAATGAAGCACAGTGTTAAAAGACTAGCAGAGCAACTTGAGCAAAATGGAATTAAATCAGAATCTCTTCACGGAAACAAAAGTCACTCACAAAGACAACGTTCCCTTGCAAAGTTTAAGAGTGGAAACGCAAGAGTGCTGGTTGCAACTGATGTTGCAGCTCGCGGTATTCACGTTGACAACGTATCACACGTAATTAACTACGACCTACCAAACACCTTTGAAGACTATGTTCACCGTATTGGTAGAACTGGACGCGCAAAGGAGAAAGGTAAAGCACTTACTTTCGTTCCAGCAAGAGCATAAAGAAAAACCAACGGCTCACCTAGGTGAGCCGTTGGTTTTTGTGCCGATTGTATTGACAGTGTCACTACGCCTGCTAATATAAATATATGAAAATGGCACAATCAACAATACAAATTCGAGTTGACGCAAAAACAAAAAAGGAAGCTAGAAAAACCCTTGAAGAATTGGGGATTGATCTTTCTAGTGCTATTAAGCTATTCCTTAATAATGTTGTAATCACTCAATCTATCCCTCTTAACCTACGAACAGAAAATGGTTTTACAATCGAGCAAGAAAATGAAATGGTGAAAGAAGCTGAAAATGCAGGGAGGGAAGGGGGGAAGTTTTCTACAGTTAAAGAGCTTATGCTAGATTTGGAAAATTAACCATGCAGCTTACAATCGTACGGTCTAGACGTTTTAAAAAATCATACAAAAGAGTATCTAAACACAAAGGATTCAACCGAAAAGTTTTTATCCATATAGCTGAACAACTAGCAACAAAGCAGAAATTAGACAGAAAATACAAAGATCATAAATTAATGGGGGTGCTTGCAAGATACAGAGAATGTCACATATCACCGGATATTTTACTAATTTACAAAATTGACAACGACGTACTTACACTAACACTCGTAAATATAGGAAATCATTCAAACCTATTTACATAACTATTTCTTCTTATCTAAATCTAGAATCTCATCAATACGAACCTGTTCAACAAATTCAGCAACGTGAGAAACCAAAATCATAGTTCCTTTGTACTCACTCAGAGCCTTGGCAATAACTGGAATGTGCCTGAAGTTTATATGGTTAGTAGGCTCATCAAAAATAACTAATCCAGGCTGCATAAGAACAAGTCTAGCTAGTGCTACTAGCCCCTTCTGTCCTTCAGATAAGTATCCAATTTTCGTATGTATAACTTCCTGAGTTAGCAAGAAGCCGGCTGCAGTTGCGCGCATGTCTTGCTCAACCTTTTTACCCATAACACCAAGTAGACACTGTCCAACAGTTTGATTAAAATCTAAGTTTGAAAAGTCTTGTCTGTAATACCCAATCTTCACTCCCTTTGCTACTTGCTCACCGTCAGCATTTCCTGAGGCAAGAGATTCAAGTAATGTAGTCTTTCCAACACCATTAGGACCAATAATCTGAAGGTGGCGTCCTCTTTTAAGAATTAAGTCACATTTAACTTCTTTAAGTTCGTGATTACGGATGACTTTGTAAGAAGTTAGTTTTAAAACTTCAGGAACAATGTCTTCTTGAGTAGGAATAGTGAAGGGGCGAATAGTTCTATCTTCTCGTCTAACCTCCACTTTGTTCTCTTCGTGTTCTTCCACTTTCTCCCTCATTTTCTTTGCAACCATTCTCATCTGACCCCCTTTGTGTGCAAAGAAGTTGGCTTTTTCTTTGTTTGCAAGAATTTCTTTTTCTAATTGAGCATTCTTTCTCTTTTCCTTCTCAACTTGAGCTGCGATATCTTTTAAAACATCATTGTAGTCACCATTAAAGAGTTCCACCTTTCTGGTTTGAACACTTAAATACAATACGCCTTGTGTAAATTCGTTTAGAAACTCTGAATCGTGTGAGATAACAATAACTGTTTTCTTATACTCCTTAAGAAATTCTGTTAAATGATCAATTCCCTCTCTATCAAGATTGTTTGTAGGCTCATCAAGAAGAAGAATATCTGGATTTTGTATTAGAGCAGACGCCAAAAGCAAACGAGCTTGTTGGCCTCCTGAGAAACTATTAACTATTCTTTCCTTAAAAGCGTCTGCGTCTTTACCTTGTGAAAGATTAACTACTTCAAGAATAGTATCGATTCTAGGATCAATATCGTAAATCTTTTCGTTAAAACATTTCTCAAAAAACCCTCTTACCGTCATCTCTAATTCATCCCGTGGTATAACCTGTCGTGAGATAGCGATGTTGTTTCGAGGCATTATATTAACGTCTCCTGAGTCTGGCTCGTACATTCCTGTGATAAGGCCAAACAACGTACTCTTACCAGCACCGTTCTGTCCCATCAATGTAAGTTTTGCACCATGGCGCAGAGAAAAACTCGCATCGATTAAAATCGGCTTGTTTTCTTCGTGTCCGAAATGGACACCATTAAATGTTACTACTCCTGCGTTTCTGGCCATAAGAGCCAGATTCTACAACAATTATAGAAGTCCTTCAAGGGTACTCGTGTATGTATTTATAAATTTGGGAATTGCTATAACCAATCCCAAAACAGGAAGCACTACAGCTATTATAGTAATCCACATAACTACTAGAAAGTATTTACGTGTTTTTTCTACTGAAACGTAGATTGCGTCTAATTTTTCTTCTGTATTCATTAGTAAATTATATCTCCTTTACAAAATATAGCTATTGTTGCATTATGGCGGAAAATGAAATCAATAAAGTGAGGTTACCATGAGCGAAATCCTAGATTTTAAGGTGAACGTCTGGTTGTGCGGTGCGGCCTGGATAGGCTGTGTTATGCCTGGAGGACCAGATATAAGTTCGCAAGAAAAAACCCCGCAGGCAGCTCTGCGCTCCCTTGCAGATCAGCTTGATGCTGCTGGTGGAATTGAAAAGACACCAAGGAAGCCAGAAAAAAAATCAATCCCAACGATCGAGCCGCTGTTGAACACGCGCTTGCTCATCTAAAGAAGCATGGCAAGTAACCATTTCTAATCGCCCGCCCCGTACTTTACGGGCGGGCGATTAAACTTAACTTCTCCTCTCTACTTAACTTTTTAACCTCCGCCTCTCTTTTCTGAGCCTCACTCCTATTTTCACACTCTTCAACATACAAAACCTCTACAACCTTATGAGCACGAGTATAATGACCACCCTTTCCTGAAGAGTGCTCTTTAAACCTTCTTTCCACGTCAGTTGTGATCCCGGTGTATAGAGAATCGTCCTCACACCTCATTATGTAGAGAAAATACATTACGGGCAAATCTTAAGTTCCAAATCAATCATCTCCCCTGCGCGTATAAATTCTTTTCGCCGAACTTCGGCTTTTAGCGGCAAAATATATTGTTCACTCTCTTTGCTGTAGAAAATGGATGTTTTCCATTTAGTTTCTCCAATTTTAGCCTCAACCGGAAGAGATCCAAAACCCCTACGAAACTCCTTAAACTTTTCTCTTATTTTTTTAGTTTCCTTCTTATCCAAACCAACAAAATGCCAAGTTGCACTCTCTCCTGGAAAAATCCAAACCTTTAATCTTTCCTTATACTTCATCCCCCAAGTTTTACGATAGTATCAAAATGCTTTTTAGAAATTGGAAACAAAGACAACCTATTACCTCTTTGCAAAAGTCTCATACCTTCTAGTTTAGGCATCCCTCGCATATCTTGAAGAGTTACAATCTCTTTGAGTTTCTTTTTAAACTTTAAATCCACCATATACCAAATCGGTTTCTCTTCCGTACTTTTTAAATCTGGGTGTTCAGACTTAGGGTCCCAAGATGTATGGTCGGGATACCCTTCCCTGACAACCCTAGCCACTCCAACAGCACCCGGAACCTTACAAGACGAATGATAGAAGAGAACAACGTCTCCCTTTTTCACGTCATCTCGTAACATGTTACGTGCCTGATAGTTACGTATTCCGTCCCAATGCTCTACCTTGTCTTTCTTAAGATCATCAATACTGTATGCGTTGGGTTCAGATTTGAACAACCAGTATTTCATACCTCTACTTAAGAGGAAGAGACGATCCTTCTCCTGCAAATTTTGTCTCCATCCATCCCATGAATAGTCCTATCATTACTCCATCGATAAGAGCCCAAAATGGTGAGGTTAACCCCGTCCAAGACACTAGATTTGACTGAATTAGAATTTGTAAAGATTCATAACCTAGCAATATATACATAAGGGTAAACAAGAAACCTGCAACGGCCCCTCTTATCCACCATCGCATCTTAAAGCCAAAAACTGGGTGGTAATCAAACATGCCCATTGTCCCAAGTGTTAGCCCCATCAGCATAAATGTAAGAAGAGTTCCAAATCCGAACATGCTAAGAACTGGAAAACCAAACATCGGAGAGAATAATATTGTTAATACTCCAACTACAGCTCCTATACTAATGCCGATAAACATTCGGCCTGTTATTGAGTGAATTTTAAACATATTTTATTATTTAACTACTAACTATATAAATTATAGCAGATTTCCTTTAGTTGCTGCCGGAGAAGGACTCGAACCTTCATTTCCAGGACCAGAACCTGGCGTGACTACCATTGCACCATCCGGCAAATTAACTATAGTCTCTAAAACTTAACAAATCCTTTAGTTCATATACTTCTTTTTTTCTAGAAACTTGTATTTGCCTATAAGATCTATGTGGGTGAAAACCTAGTCTTTTAACAAGTCGTTCAACGTTGTTTAACATAGACTCGTTAGCATTAGAAAAGGTGAGCTTGTAAGTATATGTTGGTTTGTGTACACAAAACGACCCCTCTGCTTCGTAGAGACCACGAAGATACCGAATTGTACATTTCTCGTCCAAAGAAATCCAGCGAGGAACACCTATATACCTGTTTCCTTGAGCTCCATGCGGAATACCTAGTCTTTTGCCAATATACTTCTCATATATAGTTATAGTTACTGCATTAGAATTCTTTACTTTTGCAATAGTTGGTTTTTTATCAAAGACCTTCTCTACTAACCACGCACTTCTGTCGATAAATCCTGGCTTATTATAATCTCCAACAATTCTTAAAACATCTGTACGCGGAAACTTACCAACATGGCCGTCACCTAAAACAACTCCTAACAATTCTGCCAAATTACCATCTTTTTTTAGCTCTGGATAACCAGACTTTATCTTTCCTTCTTTTTTCATCTTTTCCCTCCATTTTGAAAAATTATCTATTTTCTTTCTCTTCATTGTCTCTGATATTTTTCTAACAGAGGCGTCCGTTAACTTTGTCTTTCCTTTGTTCCAAGATTTGTGCATACACCCATTATACCAGACACTATGTACTTACCATTAGATGTTTATAATAAAACTAGGTGTCTCAACACCTTTCTGATATTATGGCCACATGCAAAAACTTAAATTAGTTACATGGAATGTCGGGTTTGGAGGAATGGGATCAGAAGCCGAAATTGCAATGGATGGTGGCAAAAAACTAATTCCCTCCTCTTTCTCACAAATACGAAAGAACATGAAGGGAATCCAAGAAACAGTGGAGTCACACCCTGCTGATATTTTTCTACTGCAAGAAATCTCCCACGGCAGTATTTTAAACTACTGGCACAATTTAGAATCCCGTGTACAAAACGCATTGAGTGAATTTAGCTCAAAATTTGTTTCTAACTTTAAATTTCCCTTTTTCCTAAGAATATTAAGAAACGAACACGGACTTAGTACTTTTGTACACAATGAACACGAAGTAACAAGAACTCAGTCTGTTCCGTATAAGAAAAGTGAGGCGTATTATAGAATCTTCCACAGAAAGGACTACTTTCTGGCAACTCACGTAACTCCAGAAAATGGTGAACCTATTGTTGTTATAAACACGCATCTATCCTCTTTTGATAAAGGCGGGATTATACGCAAAAGCCAATGTAGGGAAATTATTAACTTTGCAAACAAATTACACAAAGACGGAAACAAGGTGATCATTGGTGCCGACTGGAATATGCATCTACGGGGAGAGTCTATTCTAAACCGATACGAAACTAAGTTTCCAGAAGAATACCTTCTAGAGGGGTGGACAATTAACTACTGTGAACAAACCCCAACTGTTCGTTCTACAAACAAACCTTACGACAAGCAAACAAGCACAACTGCTACTATAGACGGGTTTATATGCTCTCCTGGAGTTAGTGTTAATAGTGTACAAGCGCTAGATTTTGAATTTAAGCATTCAGATCACAACCCTGTGGAGATAACAATCGAATACTAAACGCCGAAAACCTTTGAAAGAGAACTTCCTACAAAGAAGGCAATGTATG
Source organism: uncultured Candidatus Saccharibacteria bacterium (assembly GCA_964399345.1). Taxonomy (GTDB): domain Bacteria; phylum Patescibacteriota; class Minisyncoccia; order Phycocordibacterales; family UBA2100; genus UBA2100. The sequence goes on along the minus strand of CAYNQE010000003.1, from coordinate 16,782 downwards.
CTGCCGTTCCTCCAATTAATATATTTCGTAGTGACGTAAGTATTGGATTCTTTCCTAAGACTGACCCAGATGTGTATCCTATAGCGCCAAAAGCAACCAATGTGGCAATAACTGAAGTTTTTATGGCGTACTCTCCAAACTCTGGAATAAAGAATGCGGCCACAAAAGGAAGTAGTGGCACTAATCCTAAGATTACAAATGAAACAAAAGTTACAATCGACTTGTTTATAGGCCTACTAGCCTGAGATTCTTCTGAGACTGCCGAGAGATAACTAGACGCCCCCATAGAAAAAGCATCTGCCAAAACGTTGGCAAAACCTATAACTAAAATAACCCCAACTGGAAGTGCTGCACCAATTGAACCAGTAACAATAGCAAAGGTGGTTACTAGACCATCCATGCTTCCATAAACAAATTCTGGAAGGTACGAATTCTTTTTCATAATTAATTTACTAGCTTCTTCTTCAAATACCGTCCAACTGCCATGTAGCTTGAAAATGCTCCAAGAAGAACTCCTGTTCCGACAAGTACAAAGAATAACCATCCCAGATTACTTAAGTAATATGAAAGCACATTAAATGTTCCCAAAAAGGCTTGTGACGCTGGCCCTAGCCATAGAGCAACAGGGTACAAGAATATTAAAGCGAGCATACCTCCGGAGAACCCATATAACGCACCCTCAATTATAAATGGCCCTTGAACATATAGATCTGCCGCTCCAACTAACTGCATAACACCTATTTCATCTTTTGTAGTAAATATAGCTAACCTAATCGTATTGAAAACAATTAACACAGATACTATTATCAAAAATATTGTAACTACTATTCCCATCCTCTTAGAAGCACTTATTATTTCAGTTAATTTGTCTATTGCTGCCTTATTTTGGAAATAGTTAACCTTCTCTATAATCTGTGTTCCACTGCCAACAGCTGTTTCATTCTCAAGAAACTTCGCTATGCCTTCATATTGACTAGTCTCTTTTGCACTTATAGCAAGTGCTGCACCAAGAGGATTATCATCTAATTCCTCAAGAGCTTGAAGAGTTAACTGATCATTCTTGTGACGCTCACGGAACCGCTCAAGCGCTTCTGCTCGAGTTACGTATTCCACATCGTCCACCTCAGGGAGTAGTGAGACAGAGTCTCTTAAAGAAAGTATTTCGCTCTCAGGAGCACCAGTTAAGAAATATACGTTTATATCCACCTTCTCTTCAAGTTGAGTTAGAGTGGCATCTAGTGCGGATCCCGCAACCATTATTGAACCTATAACAAAAAGCATCAAGGCCATTATCAAAATAGTCGCAAAAGAAACAAAACCGTTGCGTAGGAATCCGATAAATCCGGCTCTTGAAACTCTTTTAATGTTAGTCCAGTAACTCATATCAAAATTATACTATAGTGAGTAAGTTCCTTTAACATCGTCTCTTGCAACACGCCCTTCATCCATTGTAATAACTCTCTTCCCTAGAGAATCAATAACTCCTTTGTTATGTGTTGAAAGTATTACAGTAGTACCTAGGTCATTAATCTTTTTAAGAATCTGAACTATTTCATATGTACTAATAGGATCTAAGTTACCAGTAGGTTCATCTGCAACCACAACATCAGGCTGATTTACAATTGCTCTTGCAATTGCAACTCTCTGCTGTTCTCCTCCTGAGAGTTCATGTGGAAAATTGTCCATTTTGTCAGAAATATCTACCAGATTTAAAACATGAGGAACATCAGCTTCAATATCTTCGTCGTGTGCTCCAGAAGCCTCCATTGCAAAAGCTATGTTCTCATACACAGTCTTGGTTGGAAGTAATCTAAAATCTTGAAAAACAGTTCCTATCTTTCTTCTTAAACTATTCAGATCACTTTTTTTAAATTCCGAAATATCTTTAGATTCATAGAAAATTTTTCCTTCACTCGGCAGTTCTTCTGCAAAAATCATTTTTAACAATGTAGACTTACCTGCTCCTGAGTGTCCTACGATTGAAACAAACTCTCCGGGTTCAATATTTATATTCACGTCGTCTAATGCTGCAGGACCGTCGTTATAGAATTTGGTTACTTTTTCAAATGAAATCATCATAATGATTGTTCAATTATACAGGTTGTTCAGATCTTATCCAATAAAATACGAAAGGTCGCCATCTAAAACATCATCAACATTTGAAGTTTCAACATCAGTCCTGTGATCCTTAACTTTTTTGTAAGGATGTAAAACATATGAGCGTATCTGGCTTCCCCACTCTATCTTAGTGCTTGAAGAAATTAATAATCCTTTTTCTAGCTTTTCTCTATCTTCTTCACTCTTCTTATACAACTTACCTCGAAGTATTTCCATCGCTTTTTCTCGATTTCGCTCTTGAGAACGCTCGGCTGTGCACTTAACTGAAATACCTGTAGGGACATGAACAATTCTAACTGCAGTCTCCACTTTATTAACGTTTTGTCCTCCCGCACCACCTGAGCGTGTAAAACTAACATCTAAATCCCCCTCCGGAATTTCTACCGCAGTTAACTCCGGAAGCTTTGGTACAACTTCCACAAGTGAAAAACTAGTTTGTCTTTTACCTTGTGCATTAAAAGGACTTATCCGAACAAGCCGATGAACCCCCGATTCGCTTTTTAAGGTTCCATAAACATTTTTTCCCTCTATTTCAAAAGAAACACTACGATAGCCTGCAGAGCTGGTACTTTCATCTAGCATAGTCGCCTTCCACTCCTTACCTTCCACAAATTTTTGATACATTCGAAATAGCATCGCAGAAAAGTCTTCTGCGTCATCTCCTCCTGCACCGGAAAGGATACTAATGATGGCTGAGCCACGATCATACTTACCTACTCCTGATTGAGCATCCTTTAATTCTTGAAGTTCTTTTATAAGACCCTGCGCTTTGGCAGAATCTTTCCAAAAATCAGCACCTTCCATTAATTTTTCTATTTCTTTTATTCTTTCCATGAGCCGAAGAGCGGGATTGAACCGCTGACCTACGCGTTACGAGTGCGTCGCTCTACCAACTGAGCTACCCCGGCATAGTGAGCCACCGTTCGGAATCGAACCGAAGACCCCTTCATTACCATTGAAGTGCTCTACCAGCTGAGCTACGGCGGCTTGCAGTAATATTACAAGCATTACTTTGTTTGGCAAACCACATCTACATCTTTAGTATATACTCCTAAATTAAGATATACCTATTGACCCAAGTCAATATAAGTGGATACTGTTACGTAAATGAACGAATACCACACAGATGTAATAGTAGTTGGAGGAGGCGCGTCAGGAATGATGTGTGCGGCTACTATTGCACAAGGTGGAAAGCGAGTTCTCCTATTGGAAAAAAACAAGGAGCTAGGTAAAAAACTCTCAATAACCGGAGGAGGTAGATGTAACATAACTAACGCTGAATTTGATACCAGAGCCTTTTTAGAAAATTTTCCAAAAGCAGGTAAGTTTTTGCATTCACCATTTTCAAAATTCTCCTCAGAAGATGCTATTAAGTATTTTCAAGACATAGACCTACCTACTGTAGTTGAGGCAAGAAAGAGAGCATTTCCGGCGTCTCAAAATGCAACAGATGTAACAGCAGCACTCGTACGAGAAATTAAAAGACATAGAGTAGATATAGAAACTGGCTCTGAAGTACGCACGCTCGCACAAGAAGAAGGAGTAATTACCGGTGTTGTAATGAAAAACGGAACCGTATATCGAGCGCCGTATGTGGTTTTAGCAACAGGAGGAGTAGCAGCACCCGAAACGGGATCAACTGGGGATGGATTCAAAATGTTAAGAGAGACAAATCACGAAGTTAGCAAGCCTAACCCTAACGTTGTGCCTCTAAAGACAAATGCTAAGTGGGTTCACAAACTATCAGGAACTTCCGTTTCCTTTATGGAACTAAAGTTCAACCAAGATGGTAAGACAAAGGTGAAGAAAAAGGGGAAAATGCTCTTCACTCATTTTGGTATATCAGGACCGCTAGTTTTGAACTCCTCACATGAAGTTAGTGAGCTTCTAAAAAAGGGTCCCGTTCATGCTGAAATAAATCTATTCCCTGATACTAATGAAGGAGATTTAGATAAAAGAGTTGTAAAACTCTTCAATGCAAATAAGAACAAGAAACTCCGTAATGTTCTTCCAGAACTTCTGCCAAAAAGTATCGCTCACACCGTTATATTCCTGGCGGACCTTTCTCTTGGAGAAGTTAGCGTTCACTCAATAACAAAAGATGAACGAAAGAAATTAGTCAAAACAATGCAATCGCTAGGATTTATGATTGCTGGAACCATGGGACTTGATCGTGCTGTTATTTCCGATGGAGGAATAGATCTAGAAGAAATAAATTTCTCAAATATGACTTCAAAGAGCTTTGAAAATCTATACATCCTAGGGGACCTACTTAACATAAACCGTCCTTCTGGAGGTTTTTCCTTACAACTTTGCTGGACTACTGCATACGTTGCTGCAAAAGATATACTAAAAAACCTTCCATAGTGAAAGTTTTTTTAGTTTACTGCGGGAACGACGGGACTTGAACCCGCGACCTTCCGCGTGACAAGCGGACGCTACTATCCAACTGAGCTACGTCCCCGTAGGGTATAAAGTATGCATCGCTGTTTCAAAAATATCTTTCTTTCGTTTCAAATACAAACTTGTGCGAGCATTATTATACATTAGCTTGTATAAAGCAATACTATCGTGCCAACTAAACACTAGTTCATAACCTCCTTTCTTTTTATATAAGTAACCACCCTTAATACCGTGTTTCTTCAAACACTCATGCAATGACAATAGAAAGTTCTTACTACCAGAAGTAAATCGGGATTGAAAAATCCAGCGCATCTTATTTCTATCTCTAGCAAAATGTTCTCTAAAGTAAGCACATCCATCTCCATCAAAATATCCTAGTATAAAGTCCCCTACATACTTTTTGGGGACCCTAGGAAATAAGAGTGTCTTACTCTTAGAAGGAGTCATACCAAGACTAATAAGATCGTCAAACACTTCCTTGCTCCCAATTTGAATTCTATAACTATCATTCCAATTTGGATTATCACTAACCCTTTGCGATATTTTGTGATTCGATCCTAAAATATCCCGTATTTCATAAACTAACTCTTTATCATTAATTTGAAATCCAAAAAAGTGCGCCCCTCTCCCACTAATCCACATATATCCATCCGCAGCAAAGAAACCCAAAACATATGCCATATCCGCATTCCACTTTTTGAAAAACTTCTTATTGACTTCTTTGTGCATAGCCATATATATTATATTGCATGACAGGTAATACTCCTACACTGGGTTGACTTATACAAAAGACCTCCCAATGGGAGGTCTTTTGTATAAATGTGTCGACGGGAGGACTTGAACCTCCGACCTCCGCTTTATGAGTGCGGCGCTCTAACCAACTGAGCTACGCCGACATTGTCAATAGTTTACACAAGTTAAAGCAAAAGACCACTCAAGAAGTGGTCTTTTGCTTTAACTTGTTGCGGGAACCGGAATTGCACCGATGGCTCGGGGTTATGCTTACCACTACAACTTTCGTTGCTCCTTCTATATAGAATGGATTTGTGGCCTGGACTATACCTTCATCCTCCTCAAATGAGGGTGGGATGCTCGCCGTCTAGTCTCTACACCTTCAAAGTATAAAATAAACTAAGCTTGGCTCGGTATTGCCATTTTACAGGTTTCACCGAATTTGACGAGATTCCATAAAGCATTACTGCTATATGAGCCCGTACAGTTTTCCTTGTAAACAAGGTTAGCTGAGCCCCGCGAGATACTACTTCTCCACCCCGCTGCTGGATATTGTACACGAACAACTCCTTTGCGCAACTTGTACCAACAAACATGGTAAACTTACCTACATACATATGGCACATGCAATTACAACCAAAAATGCTGTTATAGAATCTCGAAAATCAGGAGAAAGCATAAGGGACATAGCCAATATGTCCAAATTACCTAAAAGTACTGTTAGTTATTGGTGTAGAGACATACAAATGACTAAATCTCAGATAAGGGCTCTGCAAATTAAATGTAAAAAGGCTGGTTCTGCTAAATGCTTAGAAATTGCTGAACAAAAACGAACTGAGCGTATAAGCAGAGAAAAAGTGATAGATTTGCGAGCCTCAAAAGATATAGGACCAATAAATAAAAGGGATCTAGAAATGCTGGGTATCGGACTGTATTGGGGTGAAGGATACAAACGAGGAAGTAGTGAACTCGGATTTACAAATAGTGATCCCAACATGATTACGGTATATATGGAATGGCTGCGTATAATATTTCAAGTAGAAAAAGAAAACATGACTCTTAGGGTAAGCATAAATAGCTCTCACAAGGACCGAGTGAAAACTGTATTGAACTTCTGGTCAGAACATACGAGAATACCAATAGAACAATTCACAAAAACCAGTCTTATAAAATCAAAAATCAAAAAGACATACCCAAATAGAGACACTCACTTTGGCACCTTACGAATAAAGGTTAAAAGGAGCAGCGTCCTAAAATTAAAGACCTTAGGAGCAATATCTCATATTTCTAAAACAATAAGTAAGGATACAGATTAAATATAACCCAATTCTTTAAACACTTTCTCATAAAGTCCCACAGCTCTTTTAGCTTCTCTTTGAGAAAGATCAAAATCCGCTCCATCGTGGGCAATTCTGTTTCTAACTTTATGAGCCTCCCAGGCATCATCGATACTGTTAATATCTCCTTTCTGAACTTGCTTCATCTTCTCTCCCACTCCGTCACCAGTATAACCTTTTGAAGTAATAGCATCGTCAAGCATAATATCTGCCTCTAGCACCGCCTGTCTCCAGTCATTCGAATTTTCTGAAGAAACAGCACTCATCACTCCCTTCCAGCGCCCTTCATGGGCACTTCCTGTTGTTTGCTCATGTCCTGCAAGTCCAAGTAATTTCCTTCCTTCTTTTGATATTGATTGTTCTTTATAAAACTTCTCCTCAGATGATCGAACCTGACTTAAACGGATCTTTGTGTAAATTATTCCAATAATAATTAAAAGAGAAACAAAGAAGGCAAAATTAAAAAACGGAGACCAAGCACTATTGAAAATATAATCTTGCATAGAGGTATCTGCAGAATGTTCTTTAACTTCCACAAACTCTTGGAAATCTGAGTTAAAACTGGGTGCTGTAACTGAATTTAGGTGCGACATACTACCTTATTGTCTCAAACTTCTTGCCAATTTTAAATAGTGAATCATCTTGCTTGTGGGGAGCGATAAATTGCATGCCAATAGGTAAATCTACTCCCTCTCTTGAAACTGTACCCATCGGAATGGAAATTGCTGGAACTCCAGCTAGGTTAGCAGGAACTGTGAAGATGTCTGCTGCATACATAGAAATAGGATCATCCGACTTCTCACCTACCTTAAATGCGGGAGTAGGAGTTGTGGGTGTTGCAATAACATCAACTTTAGAAAAGGCTTCCTTGAAATCTCCTCTAATCTGATCTCTGACTGCTTCTGCTTTTCTGTAGTACGCATCGGCGTAACCTGAGGAGAGTACAAAAGCTCCAATTAATATTCTACGACGAACTTCTGCGCCAAACCCAGAACCTCTTGTTTCTAGGTAATCTCCCAAGAGATCATCTCCTTCTTTTTTAACTCCGTATCGAACTCCGTCATATCGTGCAAGGTTAGTTGAAGCCTCTGCCGGCATAACAATGTAATACGCAGCAAGAGAATATTTCACATTCGGTAAATCTATATCAACTATTTCGTAGCCCTCTTTTTTCATTTTCTCTAAAGATTCCTCAAAAGATTTAAGAACATCCTCATCAACACCCTTTAAAGAGTTCCTTGGAACTCCAATTACTTTCGGATCTCCATCTCCACCCCCTTCAATTGAAGTTGCATCTCTTTTGTCATAACCTCGTATTGCATCAAAAAGAATCTTTGAATCCTCAACTGTAGTAGTTAAAGGCCCAATTTGATCCAAAGAAGAACCCATCGCCATAGCGCCATAGCGCGAAACTACCCCGTAGGTTGCCTTAAACCCAACAAGACCACAAAAGGCCGCTGGTTGGCGTATGGAGCCTCCAGTATCGGTTCCTAGGCCTGCTATAGCCAAGTCTCCGGCAACGGCTGCTGCCGTTCCACCAGAAGAGCCTCCTGGAACTCTACTAACGTCATGAGGGTTTTTTGTTACTCCGTATGCTGAGTTCTCAGTTGAAGAGCCCATAGCAAATTCATCCATGTTTGCGCGCCCTATTAAAACAGCGCCTTGTTCTTTCAGTTTTTCTATAACATGAGCATCATAACTAGCACTATAATTTTCAAGTATTTTTGAGGCTCCGCTTGCAATGTGTCCTTTAATTAAAATGTTGTCTTTTACCACAATGAGAATTCCTGTGAGAGGATGAACATTTCCTTCTTCAATCATTTTGTCAGCACTTCTAGCTTGTTCTTCTACATCATCAAAAACCTCTAAATACGCATTCAGATTATCTTCCTTTCCTAAGTATTGTTTGGCTAATTCAACAGAAGTTATTTCTCCTTTATCCAATAAGTCTCTTGCTTCTTTAATGGTCATATTAATCTTGTTGTATTATCTTCCTTACTTTCAAATACCCGTCCTTCGAATCTGGCATCGCATCAACCATTTCTTTTGTATGTTTTCCGCTCTCGTGAGGCTCCACATCTTCTCGCATAATATTATAGTGTTCCCCTACCTCTTTCTCGGTTCCCGCTAATTTCGCATCTTGAATTTGATCAACAAAATCCAAAATTTCTGGAATTTCCTGTTCAAGCTGCCTTACTTCCTGATCATCAATTGAAAGGCGAGAAAGCTCGGCTAGTTTTTTTATATCTACATCTGTCATGATTGAATCATATTAACAAACTCTTCCTCATTTAGCACCGAAACTCCTAACTTCTCCGCATTTACTAGTTTAGAACCAGCGCTCCCACCTGCCACAACATAATCAGTTTTTACTGAAACAGAACTGCTGACTCTTCCTCCAAGAGATCGTATTTTCTCTCCTGCCTCATCGCGCGAAATAGAAAGCGCTCCAGTTAATACAAAAGTTTTTCCTGACAGACTTCCTTCTTTTCTTTTCTCGCTAACAATATCCAAATGCCCTAACAGCTTCTCTAACATCTCCTTATTCCTATCAAACCAGACAACAATGGATTCTGCGACAATCTCGCCAATTCCCTCAATCTCCACCAGTTCTTCCTTCTCAGCTTTCATCAACTCAGAAATTGAAAAACTTTCCGCCAGGTCTCTCGCTGTTTCCTCCCCAACTTGATCAATTGATAATCCGGCTAGTAACTTGTTCAATGAATTCTTTTTGGAATCTTCAATTGAATCTAAAAGATTTTGTGCACTAACTTCGGCAAAGCCTTCTAGCTCCAGGACATCTCCTTTCTTAAGAGTATAAAAGTCGTCAAAACTATTAATTAAACCATTCTTTAGTAGTGCTTCCACTATTGATTCTCCGAGTCCATCAATGTTCATGGCTTTTCTGGAAGCAAAGTGTGATAACACTTGAGTACGTTGGCCAAATGAATCTTTAGACGAGCATCTCCATGCAGATTGTCCCTCCACTCTTTCAATAGAACCATCCCCGCCACAGGCCTCTACTTTTTTAGGGAATTTATATTTCTTTTCTTTACCATTCCTCATTTCTTTAAGAACTTCGACTATATCTGGAATGATATCTCCTGCTTTTTGTAGTATAACAGTGTCACCTATGCGAACATCGAGTCGCTTAATTTCATCTTCATTGTGCAGCGTCGCACGAGAAACGGTAGAGCCCGCAACTAACACAGGACGAAGATGAGCAACCGGTGTTAAAACACCAGTTCTCCCAACCTGTAAAATAATGTCTTCAACTACTGTAGTTACTTGTTCTGCTGGAAACTTTAGGGCTATAGCAAAACGAGGTGCTTTTCCGGTATAACCTAACTTTTCCTGTTGTTCTCTTTCGTTAACCTTTACCACTAGTCCGTCTACAAGATAATCCTTTTTAGGAGCATCTTTAACCCATTTCTCCCATGTCTTTAAAACCTCCTCTATCGTTAGGTGCTGTTCAAAATTACTATTAACTTTAAATCCCAACTCTTTTAGTAAGATAAGTTCTTCAATCTGAGTTTTAGGTAAAGACCCACTAATGAAAGCTACATCGTATATAAAGCAGTCTAGTTTCCTTTCTTTAACTATGCTCGGATCAAGTTGCCGAATAGTTCCTGCGGCGACATTGCGCGGATTAGCATATTCTGCCTCTCCTTCTTTCTTTCTCTTCTTATTTATTTGTGAAAAATTCTTTTTTCCAAGCCATATCTCTCCTTCAACTATAATGTCTACATTTTTAGTAAGTTTTAGAGGAATAGAATCAATAGTGCGCACATTATTAGTTACATCTTCACCAACTTTTCCATCTCCACGAGTAGCCGCCGTTAATAATTCCCCCTTTTTGTATTCCAGAACTATTTTGAATCCATCTATTTTAAGCTCAGTTGAATATGCAACTTCTTCAACATCAAGTATTTTCTTAACACGTAAATCAAACGCCTGCATATCACCCTCATCGAAGGCATCGTTAAAAGACCACTGAGTGATCTTGTGTGTAATCTTTTCAAACTTATCCAGCGCCTTGCCGGCCACTCTTTGAGTTGGTGAATCAGGAGTAATTAAGGATGGGAACAAATCCTCTAAATCAAAGAGTTCTTTTTTTAATGAATCGAGAGCTTGCTCTGATATTTCTTGCCTATCTTCAACATGATTCAAATTTCGATGATACTGAATTAATTCTCGCAGTTTTTTAGCGCGCTCGTTTTCTTCTTTAGTTGGCATAGTGATATTGTACTACGACAACCACTTTTTTCCTCTAAAATGTAGCTCTAACCGCTCTTTCGAGCCTTCTGGGATTGTCGTGATCCCCACACCCCGTGTTATACCCTAAAGACTCTATTGTTGTGTGTGGCGCTGTGTTGCTTTTGATTACAGTTACGTATGAGCAAAATCCGTCGACAGAGAACCAAAACGAAGATGATGATCTGCCTCCTAATCCATTAACTCCGTCTGGGGTTCCATCTCCTTGATTCGTTGGAAAATCTGCCAAATTCTTATTAGAACATTTTGGACTTCCAGAAAACACAGTCGAATCATTAAAAGCATCGTGATGAAAATCCCAATACATAGCACACTCTGCCCCAGAGTCTGCAGCATAGAAAGCATACTGAGAATCTCTTCCTAAGGATGAGAGAATAAGTTCTTTCTGGGCTATTGTAAACATAGAAAGCCCAAGAGCCGTTAGTAAAGATGCTAAGAGCGCTGCGATAAATAATGTAAATCCTCTATTTTTCATAATTAACTTTGTGGTGGAACCCAATTAAATATAGACTCCTTTAATTCTATAGTTCTTTTTTTAAAGGAACCTGTCTGCCATTCAACTTTTACAGTTATGGTCGCCTCATTTATATTAGTTCCATCGATTTCAACCTCAGTACTTCTACTAAAACGGCTGTCTGTTCCTGATTGGTGGTTATAAAAAGTACCGTCGTATTTTAATTTAGTATTTAAACAAGAAGTACAAGAATATAACGACCCATCTATAACATCAACATGGAAATCAGAATCAGTCGGTATTCTATCTAACCAGTCTGTAGAACTGCCATCTAAATATTTTAATAAGTTATCATCTCTTTGATTACGAACAATTTCAATAGCTTCTTGTCCTAAATAAAATGCTGTTGTCTGGTCTTTTGCATAGATTGCAGAAAACAAACTCTGAGAAGAAAGCGTAAGTGGTGCTGCTATTGCAACTACTAAAACAGTAATAGCAACCATTGTTTCAACTAATGTAAATCCTTTATTCATCATAAGTCTAAAATACGCTGTGACGCGGTTGCCTGAATATTAAAAGTCGTTCGAGTTTTCTCTTTACCTCCAATTAAACCTGGTGAATCTTCCGACCCTGCAGTTCCTTGGATAACAAATACTGCTTTCGGTTGGGCTACATCTCCATTACTTGAAAGGGTATTCGTAGCACCTGTTACATAGACCTCAAAAGAATCTATAAATATTTCAGGCGCTGTTATTGGAAGTGAGGTACTTCGGGAGTCAGTGGATTTATATAACCTCCCCCCATCAATCCAATACACCCACTGATCTGAGTTAGAAGAAGTGCCGTTAAAAGATTCAAAAGCTAATAATTCATTCCCCGAAGAACAACTTCTTCTCGTAGCAAGAGTATTATTGTTTGTGGTGTTGTTATTTCTACAGCTATAGTTTGTTCCCATTCTTACACTCCTAACCATTCCGTCTAAGGCAACATTTAAGTTGTTCATAACGGATTGTATGGATTGTGCTTTTCTATTTGCATCAAGCAAAGAGAGCAATGCGCCAGTACTTATGGTCATAACAACAGAAAACAGTGACACTGCAACCATCATTTCAATTAATGTAAATCCTTTATTATTCATCATACCCTTGTACAGAAATCTGGCCTGCAGATTCAATTAATACACTTCTTTTACTATCCTGAGGAGATACCAAGACTATACGCGCACTCTCATATACAGAAAAAGATCCTCCGCTAGACGCTCTAATTATTGCATCTGGTTCTGGTCTCTTAAAAAGAATATCAAGTTCTAGCATATTACAATTCTCAGACCCTCCATCGGCAACACATATTCTATCAATTAAGTATCCCCTTCCTAAAGTAGAAGTCCTTACCCACTCTGAGCTTGCAGAGCTAAAAAAATTATTTCCATCGACATCAGAATACAAAGAAAAAGAAGTCGGGACACTTATATCAAAATATATGCCGTGTCCTGCTGAGAATCCTCCTTGAAAACTTCTTGAAGATATACCAAACACCTGAGCCTCCCTTACTGAAAGTGCTACTTCATAAGTTAGATTTCTTAAAAGAACCTGTCCTCCAAAGCTATTGTAATTGGCTAGCAAAATACTAGTGATAATTGTCATTATCCCCATAACAACCAACAGTTCTATAAGTGTAAAACCTCTTTTCATATAAACAAATCAGTTAACGTAATTAAGTCTATGTTAAATAAAAATACGAGGATAAAACCAAGGATCAAAAAAGGAGCAAAGGGTACCTCACTTTTCATTGTAAAACTTATAGGAGCACCTCTCAACGGGACAGCCCACATAACTTTAGGAATAGCTAAAAGTATTAAACTTATTGCAGCACCTAATATAAAGCCAAGCATAACTGCCATTAGTCCACCATAGATTCCTAAAACAAATCCAAAACCAATTGCTAGCTTTACGTCACCAAACCCCATCCATTGCCCCTTGGAAACTAACCAAAGTAAGAACAACGGCAGTGCAACGAGTAGTCCACTTAACACTATCTGAATAATTGGAACACTCATCATGTTTGCGATGAAGGCTACGACTATAAAGGCATACACTACGCTATTAGGGATTATGGTGTGGCGTATGTCATATGTAGATATCACAACCAACAGACTTACTAAAATCAACGAAATTAATGTTTCAAACAGTGGAAACCCTTGCATCCATACGAGAGCAAATAATATAGCTGTTGATATTTCTACCATCCAATACTGACTAGATATCCCACTTCCGCAAGATTTACAATTTCCCTTTAAAAGAAAAAAAGAAACTACTGGAACTAGTTCAAAAAAACCTAAGGTGGAACCACAGCTCATACACCCACTACGTCCTGTTGTAGAGCGTCCTGTGTTAAGACGCAAAATAACAACATTTAGGAAACTACCTAAAATTAATCCTGAGAAAGCTGCTATTATCATGGGTAAATTATAACAGCAAAACACGCACTTGATGGTGCGTGTTTTACAATAAAGGTAAAAGAATTACCTATGGCTGAACACAATAGAATAGTGTTGTGACACCAGGGGAAGAAGAGTCCTCACAGTCGTGCGTTAGAATTACTCCGTCAGCATCGGAAGCAAGAACGTTGTGATCTGTCTCAAGTACAGTTTTCAATACGTACGATGTAGTTCCGGTAGCTGCATATATGTAGGCTGCTGTAGTTTGAGGATCAACAGGTGCTACAGGAATGTAGTCAGGTACTAGTGCAGAAGTAGCTGAAGGATACCCATTATTTGAGTCATAGTACATTTCAAGAGCTAGTTGTAGCTGCTTAACATCTCCGATACGTCGAGCATCTCGTGATTTTTCACGCGCTGAGTTTAGTGATGCTAGTACTACTGATGAGAGAATACCTATGATTGCAATAACAACTAGCAATTCAATAAGTGTGAACCCTCGAGTTTGTTTAGTAAAAAATTTCATATTTATCTAATCTATTAATAATAAGTAACTTTGTGCACGGCAGGTGTTATTCAACATCTATGTACAACCCCAAGACCGTGAACGACCAGTTCTATGCCTTGTATATCTACATTATGCGCTCCAAAACAGGCTATCACACTACCTATTGTGGATAACGCTAGAATCCTGCCGAAAGGTTGTATATAGGAACCAGAACTGAAGCCAATAAGAATCCCACACCTAATCCCAACATAACAATCATCATAGGCTCAATTAAAGACACTAGGGTGTCTACGGCGTTAGATACTTCTCTTCTATAGAACTTTGCCATAGTATTAAGGATAGTACCTAAGTCTCCAGTTTCTTCCCCCACTTTTATCATAGCAACCATAATATTGGGAAATTCGTTATACTCAGCCAAAATTTCAGATGCAGGGCGACCGCTTTGGATTTCTTTTGCAACTTCTTTTAAGATCTCCTCATAGGCAGGATCCCCAACAACTGAAGCACTAATTTCAAATCCTCGCACAAGTTGAATTCCACTTGAAAGAGTAGTGCTAAGGCTATCGGCAATTCTAGACATGTAGAGTTTTAAATATAGATCCCCTATAAAAGGTATGTCTAGCCGGGCTCTTGCTAATTTATAACTACCACTTTCAGTTTGTAAATATCTGTAGAAAAATACAGCACCTATAACAACCGCAATTATAATAAGCCAAATGTATTTAGACAAAAACAATGACATTCCAATAACAATCTTTGTGTAAACGGGTATGTCTTGACCTGACTCAAGTAAAATTTCAGAAAGTTTTGGAATAACTGTAGTAAGCATAAGAACCATAACTCCAACAAAAGTTGCTATAACAAAAGCAGGATAAATTAACGCGTTTTTTGCTTTTGAAGCCACTTCGTAAGTTCTGTCTAGATAATCCGCCAAAAAAGCAAAGGCCTCATCAAGTCGTCCTGTTTCCTCCCCTGCCCGAACCATTGAAACATAAAAAGGACTAAACACCTTAGGATGCTTTCCTAGTGCGTCAGCAATAGTAGAGCCACTTTGTAAGTCATTTGCTACTTCTCCTAGCTTGTCTTGAAGTATTTTACTATCAGACTCTGCCGCAAGAAGTGCAAAAGCACGCAATGCTGAAACTTTGGCTTCAAATAATGTTGTAATCTGTCTTGAGAGAATCACAATGTCCTTATTTTTGACTCTTTCAAAAAAATTTAATTTGAATTGAAGTACAGATTTAGCTTCAGCTGAAGTTATTGAAGAAAGAGTAAGACCTCTTCTTTGAAGGGCGGTTATTGCAACCTCTTTTGTTATCGCGTCGATACTACCCTTTCTTTCAACGTTATCAGGATCTAGCGCTGTGTAATAAAAAAGTGACATATACTATAAAAGTCTATCTAGTGTTTTAGGGTTCAAGGAATGTTGGTACGCACTCTCTGGACTAATTTCGCCTCGCGCAACCAACTCCGCTAATGTTCTACTCATATCTATCATCCCGTCTTTAGCTCCAGTTTCAATCACTGTGTTCAATTCGTGAGTTCTGTTTTCTCGTATAAGGTTTGCTACCGCTTTGTTTGCAACCAGTAGTTCGTAAGCAGGAACAAGACCACCCCCTATTCTTGGAATAAGTCTCTGGGAGAAAATTCCGGCTAAAGACGATGCCAGCTGTAATCGTATTTGGTCTTGTTGTCCTGATGGGAAAGAATCGATTATACGGTTTACTGTTTGTGCTGCATTGTTTGTGTGTAATGTTGAAAATACTAAGTGTCCAGTTTCAGCGGCTGTAACTGCCGCTGCCATAGTCTCAGGACCTCTCATTTCTCCAATAAGTAATACGTCGATATCTTGTCGAAAGGCACCCTTAAGAGCGTTTGGGAAATCTTTAGTATCTATCTTAACTTCTCTTTGATCTATAAGAGACATCTTGGGTTCGAAAATATACTCAATTGGATCTTCAATTGTAACTATGTGTTCAGAGCGTTCTTTGTTTATCAAATCTACAAGAGCAGCTAATGTTGTAGTTTTTCCTTGCCCAACAGGTCCTACAACCAAAAAGAACCCCTGTGTTCTTCTTGCAAAACTCTCAAGTATTGGTGGTAGTCCTAATTCACTAATTGCACGAATTTCAGATGGAATAAGTCGCATAGCAATTCCAGCCTCTCCTCTTTGGAAAAAAGCATTGCCACGAAACCTGTGACCATCTTCTAATTGGTACGAAAAATCTATTTCTTTTTCTTCCAAAAATAAATCTATCTCTTCTTTTGAAATCATTTCTCCCAGAAGAGCAAGCGTGTCTTCCCCTGTTAATTTAGCCTCTTTTGCAAGAGAAACTAGTGAGCCTGAAACTCTTATGGTTGGACTAGACCCAGCAGAAAGGTGTAGGTCAGATCCACCTTCATGAATTAGTACATTTATGAACTTTTTTAAAGAACTTTTTGATTCCATATATCTCTATTGTACCGCAACAATACGGCTCCTCCACTTATCTAATGTGTACTATTTTTCTTCTTTTCT
>CAYNQE010000002.1:62477-94892 GCA_964399345.1 uncultured Candidatus Saccharibacteria bacterium | reverse complement strand
AACCGTCATCTTCAATTGAGATTTCAGTACAGCCTGTTGTATCTTTGATTCCGTTGATAGTTTTCCCTCCGGGGCCGATAACAAGACCAATCTGGTCTTCTTTAATGGTTATAGAGATTATCTTAGGAGCGCGGGCATTTATATCTCCTCTAGGTGAGTCAATTTCTGCAGTCATAACCTTCATAATGTCTAAGCGAGCTACTTTTGCTTGATCAAATGCTTCACTTAAAACTTTCACTGGTACTCCTGCAACCTTTACATCCATTTGTACGGCAGTAACTCCCTCAGTTGTTCCTGCAACCTTAAAGTCCATGTCACCAAAGTGATCCTCTGGTCCTTGAATGTCTGTAAG
The DNA here is from genome assembly GCA_964399345.1 of uncultured Candidatus Saccharibacteria bacterium. Taxonomy (GTDB): domain Bacteria; phylum Patescibacteriota; class Minisyncoccia; order Phycocordibacterales; family UBA2100; genus UBA2100. The sequence goes on along the minus strand of CAYNQE010000002.1, from coordinate 94,540 downwards.
GATTTTGTAATCACCCTTTTCGTTACTCATCATACCCATTGCAATTCCAGCAACTGGGCGGACTATTGGTACTCCGGCGTCCATAAGAGCAAGAGTAGATCCACAAACACTGGCTTGTGATGAGGATCCATTACTCGCCATGGTTTCTGAAACAATTCGAATTGAATATGGGAAGTCTTCCTTGCTTGGAAGTACTGGAAGGAGTGCCTTTTCAGCTAGTGCACCGTGACCTATCATTCTTCGGTTGAATCCACCCACTCTTCCGGTTTCACCAACTGAAAATGGTGGGAAGTTGTAGTGATGCATGTATCTTTTCTTTGAATCAGGGTTCTCGATTGTGTTAAGAAGTTGTGCATCATCTGGTCCTCCTAGCGTTAGTGCTGAGAGTACATGAGTTCCTCCACGATAGAAGATACCTGTTCCGTGAATTAAGTCAGACACACCACCTGCTTGTGCATAAATGTCTCGTAGTTCATCCATGGCACGTCCATCTTGTCTACGGTCGTTCTCGAGTGCTTCAATGTGTACCACTTCGTCTACTTTAGTTTCAAAGTAATCACCCGCGTTTGTTGTCTCTTCCGGGAATTTTTCTTTAGCAATTGTCATCCACTCATCTTTTAGGGCGTATGCTCCCTTTTCACCGAAAACATACTCACTCATCTTTGGTTCGATTTCAGATTTGAACAATTCTTTAACATCATCACTCGCCTCTTTGGTAGGAATGACTTGTTTTTCTTTTCCAATCTCATTAACAATACCTTCCTGCCACTTTTGTAGGTCATTAAATACACCAACGGCTACTTCTAGACCTTTAGTGATCTTTTCTTCTGGAACCTCGTGTGCTCCAACTTCAATCATGTTTACATTTCCGTCTTTACCACAAGCTAGAAGGTCCAACAGGTCGTTCTCTCGTTCGGAATATGTTGGATTTACTATATATTCGTCGGAATCTTTCTTTAGACCAATTCGAACAGTACTCACAGGTCCCTTCCAGGGAATATCTGAAGTTGAAAGTGCAAGGGATGCTGCAATAACACCAAGTACATCTGGATCCTCCGCATCTATTGCTAAGACAGTAACTACAACTTGGATATCTCTTCTTAGAGAGTGATCAAATAATGGTCGAATTGTTCTGTCGATTACTCGAGCACTTAAAATAGCCTCATCAGAGGGTCGTCCTTCACGGCGCATAAATCGACTACCTAAAATTGCACCTGCTGCGTAAAACTTTTCTTCAAATTCTACAGAAAGTGGAAAATATCCCATTCCTTCTTTTTCTCTACCCATTACAGCAGTTGCCATAACAGCAGTATTTCCATAAGTTAGTATTACGGAACCACTTGCTTGGTCTGCAAGGTCGTTAAATTGAGCAGTTAGGGTCTTTCCCCCTATCTCAATGGAGTATTCTTTTTTTTTCATATCTTTTTAGGTGATGTTGAGATTGCAGTACTACACTAATGTGTATCACTGAGTATCTAAACACCACAATTAATTAGTAACTGGTTTCACTCTACCAAGATTTTTTAAAAACTACAATTTAGATTGAGATAGAATAGTTTTTGAGATATAGTCGAGTCAGGAAATATAACTGAAACAATAAGCTTAAGGAGCTAATCATGTCTACCAATGGATCTTTCCATGGACCTCTAAAGGTCTTCGGCTGTAACGCTGGGTCTGATTTCACAGATGCAGTATGTGCACTTCTCGATGTTGAACGAGGCAAGGCCTTGGTTGGCCAATTCAACGATGGTGAAGTAAGGGTGCGAGTCGACGAAGATGTTAGAGGCGCTGATGCCTTTGTCATTAATCCAACCTCCCAACCTGAGCGAAATTTTACGGAACTGAAAAGATTGTGTTCGGCGTTGAGATCTTCTGCAGTTGGCCGTCTTACGGTAGTAATTCCGTATCTTGGCTATGCTCGACAAGAGCGCAGCAAGAAGAACCGCGAAGCCCTCAGCGCACAAGACGTCATACGAGAAATAATGCTTTGTGAACCAAGTCATGTTGTCCTCTTGGACATACATGCAGCTGAGTTGGTTGCAAACTTTCGACCTGCTATAACGTCGCACTTGTTTTCAGCACTGCAAACCATGCCGTACTTGGAAGAGCTTTTTTCTATTAAAAGAAAAGAAATTGTGGTTGCCTCTCCAGATGCCGGTGGCGTTGCAAGAGCTCGAAAGTACATGGAGATGTTGGGCTTTGAAAACCTGGTCTTTTTCCATAAGCATCGCGATAAGCCCGGGGAAGTTGAGGAAGTTCGTTTGGTCGGCAAAATAAGAGACAAGCATCTTTTGCTTGTAGACGACCTTGCGGATAGCCTCAACACGTTAGATGGATGTGCCAACCTTGCTAAGGAAGAAGGTGCCAAAAGCATTACGGCCATCCTTCCGCATGGGGTTTTTTCACCAGGAGCTATCGAAAGGCTGGAAGCAAGCCATATTGATCAACTGATCATTACTGACTCAATTCCGATCACCCCTGAGGTGATGGCATGCGAAAAGATATCTGTCATTTCTGTGACCCCATTGTTTGCTAAGGCAATACGGCGGGTTCATGACGGACGATCCATGTCAGACTTGTTCCTTGGATAAAATGAAAAAGGGCGACCCGTTTGGGCCGCCCTTTCTCTTTTACTTCTTAAGTCTTGGTATTTTCCAACCCTTATAAGAGATAAGATATTTCTTTGGGTCGTCGTCCATGTCGATAAAATCGTCACAGGCTTCTCGAAGTTTACTTGAAGAGGATTTTCCAAATGAAATTACTTCCACTTGGCATCCTTCATGCTGTTGTAGGTATTCTACAAGAGGAATGAAATCTCCGTCCCCTGTTGCTAGGATCACCGCGTCCAATTTTGGTGCGAGTGTAACGGCATCAATTGCCATTCCAACATCCCAGTCTGCTTTTTTAGCTCCACCGAAAAAGATTTGAAGATCTTTAGTTTTAATTTCGATTCCAAGTTTGTTCATGGCCTCGAAGAAACTAGCCTCTTCTCCTGATTCGGTTGTAACAACGTATGCTCGCGCTCGAACAAGTTGTCTTCCTGCTAATGCTTCTTTTAATACATTGCCAAAGTTAACTTTAGCTTTGTATAGGTTCTTTGCGCAGTGATATAGGTTTTGTGTGTCTATAAAAACACCAACACGTTGACCTTCATGTTTAATAACTGTCATATATAAAATATATTTTCTTTATAAAAAATCGACCCCTTCATATCATAACAAAAAATGCGCCAGCGGCGCATTCTTCGTTGGATTATTTCTTCAATCCTAGAGCTTTAATAAGCTTGCCGTAAGCTTTAGTATCTTTATCTTCTAAATACTTAAGATGTTTACGTCGGTTTGCAACCATTTGCAAAAGTCCGCGACGTGAGTGGTTATCTTTGTGGTTTGACTTCAGGTGTGAAGCAAGTTCCTCAATTCGTTTACTTAAAATAGCAACTTGAGCCTCAGGTGAACCAGTGTCACCATCGTGGCGTTGTGTCTTTTTTAAAGCGTTTACCTTTTTTCGTTTTGTAAGCATGATATAAATATGCCCGGAAAGTATCCGGACGTGAGAGAAATATAGCACGGTTTGTGTATATTGGCAAGGTTTTAAAGGGCTAATAGAAAATTGTGCGACACACGTGATAAACTAATTACATGAGCTCCCTTATAAATTACAAGCAGGAATTTCTAGAATACCTGGAAATTGAAAGAGGACGCGCTGTTAAAACCGTAGAAAACTACGACAGATATTTAGTACGATTCTTAGAACATTCAAAGGCTAAAAATCCAAAAGATATAACTGAGACGAAAGTACGAGAGTTTCGGCTATGGCTAAACCGCCAACCAACAGTAGAAGGAGGAACCCTTAAAAGAAGAACACAAAACTACTACCTAATTGCACTACGCGCATTTTTAAAATTCCTTAGAAAGAGAAGTGTAACTAGTCTCTCCCCCGAGTTGATAGAGCTAGCAAAGACTCCACAAAGAGATTTGGATTTAATTACTCGCGCCGAATTAAATAGGCTGCTTGATGCTCCCAAGAAAGCACTCAAGGACTCAAAGACTGACAACGAGAAACTACGAGCACTAAGAGACAATGCAATGTTACAGCTTCTTTTCTCAACCGGACTTCGTGTTTCAGAGTTAACTTCGCTAAACAGTGATATAGACCTTTCAAAGAACGAAATGTCTATTAGAGGAAAGGGAGATAAGATACGTGTTGTGTTCTTTTCGCCTGATGCTAAGAAAGCCGTGCAAAAATATTTAGATAATAGGAAGGATATGGATGAGGCTTTGTTTATAAACTTAGGAAGGAATGCAAACGAGCGAAACGAATTAAGACTAACACCCCGAAGTGTAGAGCGCGCCGTAAAGCATTACGCAACTATGGCTGGAATCACGAAGAAGGTTACCCCGCACGTTGTGAGACACAGCTTTGCAACAGACCTATTACAAAACGGAGCAGACATTAGAAGTGTTCAGGCACTATTGGGTCACGCAAACATTGCGACAACTCAAGTTTACACGCACGTCACTGATAAGCACTTAGAAGATATCCACGCCAAGTTTCACAATGCTAAGGGCAAGTGAATAACTGCTGTTGCAAAGACAGATCCATGGATGTATGTTGGAAGAAGACTAGGGTGTGCGCTTTCTTACGGGGAGAGGCGTATTTCGGTTGCATTGGCAGCTTACCTGATAGTCGAGTTTGTCTAATAGCGAGGTATTTTATGAAAAAAAGCAGTTCTCATCCGAGAAGGCACGGACTGATCAGGAGACCGTTCAGTTTGATGCTCCACTTTTTCAGAAAGCGGAGGACCTTGTTTGTATCTCGCCACCCTCAGTGGCGTTAGACTGAGGAATTATCGGCCGCGGAGATTTTTCTTTCGCGGCCGTTTCCCATTTCCAAAATATGATACCCTCTTGTATATGAGAATAGTTTCGTGGAACGTAAATGGAGTAAGAGCAGTTGTCCGAAAGGAAAACTGGAACGATATTTTTAAATTAAAGCCAGACATTCTTTTCCTGCAAGAAATAAAAGCAGAAAAAGAACAACTTCCAGACGAAGCTCAAAACGTTTCTGGATACCATTCATTTTTTAACTCCTCTAAAACAAAAAAGGGATATTCTGGAACAGCGCTATATTCAAAACGAGAACCAATCTCTGTTTCATACGAACTCCCAGAAGACATCGCTGCCAAATACAATTTAAATACAGATGATTATGGTGAACCCAATCGCGAAGGGAGAGTAATCACGGCAGAGTTTCCTGAATTTTTTGCCGTCACTTCATACACACCAAATTCAAAAGAAGATCTATCAAGACTAGAGCTTCGACACGATAGGTGGGACCCCGCGTTTCTCGAACATTGTGTAACTCTTCAAAACAAGAAGCCCGTGATCTTCTGTGGAGACTTAAATGTCGCACACAAAGAAATTGATCTGGCTCGACCCAAAGAAAACGAAGGGAAAAAGGGATTCACAAAAGAGGAACGTGAAGGAGTAGATAATATGCTTGAAGAAGGGTTTGTAGACTCATTACGAATACAAGACTCATCAGAAGATCGATACACTTGGTGGAGTCCATGGGGAGGAGCTCGAGAGCGAAACGTTGGATGGAGAATAGATTATGTTTTTGTAAGTGATCAGCTTGAAGATAATGTTGTTAACGCACAAGTGCACCCTGAGGTTTACGGGTCAGACCACTGCCCTGTTTCAATTGATATAGATTTCTAACTATCCCCAAGAAAGAAAACTACCCTTCTTGAAGGGAGTATAATTGGCAACAGAGGTTGTACATTTTGAAGTTCCTTCTAAGTACTTTCGTGTCGTCGTGTTTGCACAGTAAACATACACAAATCTTTTTTGAAGTCGTTTTACGATTTCAACTAACGAGTAAACGCGATGTAAACGTATATTCGTTTATTGAGAAGCTTCTCTTCTCATATCTACACGGAGACACACATAGCAAAAACCATCAAAGGGATTCTTGAGATTCACACCAAAAAAACGTGAATCAAAATATAGAGTATCACCCAAAAAATCGAGACCGCCCCAGGGCGGTTTTTGCTTTGTTAGTTTACGTGATGTTTCTTTCTTAGAGCTTCAACTTCTTTATCATCCTCCTCTTCCCTTCTGTCTTTTCCACTCTCACCAAGTTCTTTCAATTCACTCAATGGAAGCTCAGAAAGTTCAGTAGATTTTTCTTTTAAATACTCTTCAGTGTTTAGAGTTGGGTCATCAAGGACTTCTTCAAGAAGTGCATGAAGTATCCATCCAACACGAGGACCTGGTCCACTCCCTAGTATTTCAATAACACCTTTTCCATCAATTTTTAACATTCCAACTGAGATCGGATCTCTTCTTGCCTCATCCACCATCGACTTATACTTTCGAAATCTGAATGGTTGCTCCTTAGGACGGCCAGTTCCAATTCGATCACACGTTCTTAGTTCAAGAAGCTCATCAATATGATCTTCTCCAACGTTTCGGATCATTCTTCGAACGGCACTTAGTGTAATTTGGTCCGGGTCTGCAAAAAACATATGCCAACGCACTAAGTTTTCAACGTCGCGTGCAATTTCTTTTGAGAATTTTAAATCGGCGAGTATTTTTTTGGCCATTCGCGCACCTACAACTTCGTGACCATAGAATGTGTACTCTCCAGTACTTTCATCCGTCCGCCTACTCTTTGGTTTTCCTATGTCGTGCAAAAGGGCCGCTAGGCGAACTTCAAAAGAATACTTTTTATCCGCTGCGTGTTGAAGAGAGCGCATCAAGTGTTCGAAAACATCAAAGGAGTGCGCTTGGTTTTGATCACACCCTATTCCCTCTTCTAGTTCTGGAATGATGTGCTGAAGAAGCCCTAATCTTTGTGCAACAAACAATGCTTGCATTGGGGTGTCTGAGTTTATAATTCGAACAAGTTCGTCCGCAACACGCTCTCGAGAGACTTTTTGTAATAAGTCTGCGTGTTCTGAGATGGCCGCCGCCGTCTCGGACTCAATCGCGAAGTCTAGTTCTGCAGAAAGTCGAATTGCACGCATCATCCGTAGGGCGTCCTCTCCGAAGCGCTTCTCTGCTTTGCCCACTGCTACTATTCTTTTAAGTCTAATAGCCTCTGCGCCGCTATATGGGTCGATAAGCTCATCTTTAGATGGGCTATAGGCGATGGCGTTCATAGTAAAGTCCCTTCTTTTAAGATCGTCTTCAATTTTATCGCTAAAAGTTACTTCATCAGGGTGTCTTGAGTTACTGTATTGGGCCTCTACCCTATACGGAGTTACCTCAACCACCTTTAGCCTAGGATCTTCTGATTCAGTTTTAACACCAACGGTTCCAAAATCATTTTCATAGAAAGAATCTGGAAATATTTCTTGGATTTGTTCAGGTGTTGCATTTGTAGTTACATCCCAATCCTTAGGAGTAGTCTCTCGCAGAAGGTCGCGAGTACAGCCCCCTACCAGGTATGCCTGAAAATCCCCTTTTTCTAGGGAGGTAAGAACTAACATAACTTCTTTTGGGACTGCGTGTCTCATTAATGTAATTGTAGTATATCTATTGCCATCAAGCGAATATATCGTATGATGCACCCACGCTATGCACCCGTGGCTTAACGGATATAGCATCGGTCTTCGGAACCGAGGGTTGGGGGTTCGAGTCCCTCCGGGTGCACAATTTGCAAATTAGAGAGAAGTCCTCTAGTATAAAATCAGGCAGTAAAATGAAACCAGAAACCTGAAGGGGGTTCGGATATGCTTTTAAAATTAGTTCTCGCAGTCCTATTTTTGATCCTGAATTCGGACATGGTTTTGTCCGCTACAGAAAGACAAATACTGGATAAGTGCTTAACAGAAAGCATTCCGGGAGTTGTTTCGGGCATAAAATCGCCAGAAGAATATGTGGCGATCAATACTATTACAACTCGAATTTTGCGCAGAGGTTGGAAAGTAACGCTCAAAAACAAACATCCAGAGGTTAGCCCTGACGCGGTCTTTAAAGAGTTCACAGACCTAGTCGTTATCCTTTTGATTCGTGTTGTCGATGAAAATCGACTTAAGTTTAAAGGGGCTCATGCAAACTTCTCTGACGAGCCAGTCAAGAAAAGAGAGCACCAGTATTCAATCCGCGGCGTTGTTACAGTCCCAGAGGGTGAGTATAAGGGAGAACATCAATTCCGAGGAATTGTATTTATCAAGGGAAACCAGTGTCTCATACAGTCGATCCGAATAACATTAGATCTTCTTGTGGTAAAAACAGACCTCCTTACCTTAAAAGGTTTTCTTGAAGAGTATCAAGAAATAAGTGATCTTTTGGAGAAATACAATCTCAATTAGCTGGATTGTGAAGCGGCCTCCTACGGGAGGCCGTTTTGCTATTCCCCTACTTTCAGATATAATCACCCCGTTAGCGAGTATAGTTTAATGGTAGAACATCTGGTTGCCAATCAGACAATGGGAGTTCGATTCTCCCTACTCGCACAAATAGTACCGTTTATAAAGCCTTTTTCAGCCTCAATGTCCCTTAGAATTCTATAAAGGACAAAAATTGGGTATAACTCTGTGGATACTGTGGATAAAGGACATTTTTATGTCCTATAGAAATGTCCTTTATCCCCATAATTGTCCTTTATTAACAGACTTATACACAGAAAGAGGCGTACTTGGTTACATAAGTAACATAAATTCTTTCACATGAAACTCGAATATTCTTTTCACGTGAAAACTATATGGTGTGAGAGTAGTGCTTTTGCTTGATAACACTTCCACAGTGCTTACAGTATGTTGAGTCAAGATCGTGCGCGCTTAGGCCGCACTCTGAACAGGTGTAAGGCACCTTGGCTCCTCTAAAAACCGTTCTAGTGAGCTGTAGGAATAGGGTTATACCTATAAGCATGGCTATTACTGATAGAATCTTACCCCACTGACCAGTGGCAGTTACATCACCATATCCAGTGGTTGTGAGCGTTGAAACAGTGAAGTATAGGGCATCTAGGTGCGTATTTATATATGGATTAACCTGAGATTCGGCAACAAAAACTATTGCCGTCATAATACCCAGAAAAACGAAGAAATTCAGGACGCTGAGTATTGTAGCTCTGTAGCGAGCTATAGCCTTGCTTTCCTTTTTCGCCAAATCTAGTAGATAGTAGGTTCTAAGTATCTTTAGGGACCGCAAGATGCGTAGTAGAGCCAAGTTTCCTATCAAAAGTGGTGCAAATAGGGAGATAACCACCAGGATGTCTATAAAGCTAAATATATCAGCTACGAAGGACATTTTTCTAGGGGCTATCCATAGGCGAGTGATGTACTCAATAAGGAATATGGTACCAAAAGACAATTCAAGAACTCTGATCAACGGATGACCGGGAAAGAACGCTTCAAGAGCAAATACAGCAAATACAGATATGTTTAATACTATAAGTACTCTGTTGAATATAATGCTCTTTCTGGAGCGCCTGTGAAATAGGGAGGCTACTTTTTTCTTCAAAGGAGAGGATGTGCGTTTCTTCATAGTGATATGCTAGCATGTTTTCACGTGAAAACATTTTAGGGTGGGAATATCTAAAGGACAAATAGTTTGTCCTTTAGAAATGTCCTTTAGAATCCTATAGGACATTTATCGTGTCCTTTAGATTGGAGATATTATAAAAACTATGCAATAATAGCCCGACATACGCACGGGGCGTAGCATAGTGGTAGTGTACTCGCTTTGGGAGTGAGCGGTCCGAGTTCGATTCTCGGCGCCCCGACAAATATTTAGAGGGGATAATATTCCAGTAGAGAGGGAAGTGTATTATCTTGAAAATCTTTTAATTTAACATCGAAATCTTTTTCATTTAGGTAGTGAAGGAGTCCTTTTCCAGTTTCACGTGAAAAGCTATCTGAAATATGAGATAGAGTTACAGCCCTTAAATCGCGATCATCGGTAACATCTGCGGTGCTACTAGTCACGATTATTCCTACAAGATGACCCCACTGGTTTATAACCCCGCCACCTGAGGAACCACCCTGGGCCACTATGTTTCCGCCAAGAGAAATAATATCTATGGTTGAAGTAACAAAGGTATACACCTTTTGAATAGAAACTATTGTTGAAACAGGCCATAAGTCTCTTTGTAAGGTCACTCCACCTAAAAATCCAGCAGGATAGCCTGAAAGAAGCACAGGATCTCCGGTTTGCGCAACACCCATTCGTGCGTCAAACGGCACGTAGGGGTAAGTTTTAGGCTTTTCTGAGCCATCTGTGCGTTCGGTTATGTATAAAAGAGCCCAATCGTGCTCTCCAGTGCCGGTTGCTAGTTCTAACTTGATGTCTTTAGCGTGTTCTTGTAGCCAAGCATCAGGAAAGGCGATTACCTTAGTGGTGTAGCGCGCTTTTGCAGGAGCACCTGTTCGGATTGCACATGAAACACGTGCGGCGGGATTTTCTTGAAGAAGAGCGTACTGTGCAACGTGTGCATTAGTTAGGATTATTCCATTCGGGTCGATGATAACCCCACTTCCAGTAGCGCCACCAACTGGAGAGCCTTGTGTAGCGTTACACAGTACGTTCACAATTGCTTTAGAGGTCGTTTTGTTCAATTCATCAAGCGAGGATGGGGGAGTCGTGTAGAAATCTTGTGAGGTAAGTATGATTTTCTTTTTCTCCACCACGACCTCTTCTTGAATGACTGGCTCAACTACAATTTCCTCCTCGACCACCACTTCCTCTACAATAATTTCAGGCTCTGGAGTAGGTTCTTCAATAACAACGGGTGCTTCATATTCAATAACAGTTTCAGATGGGGTAGGGGCGGTGGTAAAAAGATAAAGAGCACCTATTCCAATTGCTGTAAGTTTGAATGTTAAAGATAAAAATTCCTTCATGGGAGAATAATATCATTTGCTTGAGGTTCCGTCTTTTTTTGGTAATATATGCGGACTAAGCGGGTATAGTTTAGTGGTAGAATATCGCGCTTCCAACGCGAAAACGGGAGTTCGATTCTCCCTACCCGCACAGAGTTGTAGAATCTAGAAGTTAGGTATCCTAGACAAAGGAAAAGGCCAGCGGTGAAGCTGGCCTTTTTCGAACTCAATTGTCATGCTCAACAATAGCTGTCAGCTATTGCTAGAGTTCTCAGTCCATCTTGTGAAAGATGGTAAGTTCCACTCTCTTCCTCCAAGCTTCCGTCACGGATTAGGTCTTTGAGAACCTTTATCCAGACTCCTTGTCCCACATGATAGGCGGGCCACAAAGACTTGGCGTGCTTTTTGGCGGCCGTCATTAGGTTTGACCGCACAACTCCATCTGGCGAATCACGAACTGATTCAAGTTGAGCTTTTACTGCTCTGGTATAAGAACTTGTCATTTTGTAATCCTCCGACATCTGCCAACAGTGTTGTTACTGTGGGTCAGGTCACGAAGGACAACATCTCCGTAAAGTAAATCAATAAAATCTATTAATTACAAGATATTGAGGCTTCAACCGTCTTTATTTCCTTACAAATCACTAAAACTTCAGAATCTGCCGCTAATTCCTTAAGATTGGTTCGAACGTTCTCTACGGATCCGCACAGACAAATAACAAAAGCCCCGCTTTCGCGGGGCTTTTGTATGAGTTAGGTACGAATGATTACATTGATCCCTTAACTGCGTCCTTTAGAGCTTTAGCTGCTCGGAACTTAGGTACTCGCATTGCTTTAATTTGAATAGCCTCTCCAGTACGTGGGTTACGTCCTGTTCGTGCTGCTCGCATTTTAGCTTCGAAGATTCCCAATCCTGCGATTGAAACTTCTTCTCCTGAAGTAAGACCACCAACGATACCGTCGATCATTGCTTCAACTGCGCGTTCTGCGTCAGCCTTTGTTCCTCCTAGTACGTCATGTACTTTATCTGCGATTGCTGCTTTGTTCATAATATTTATATTATTTTGTTAATAAAGTTATGGAAACATTATATACAGCGCCGTATTTTGTGCAATAGCTGGTGTTTTACACCTATTTTTAAGAAAATGTCTACCTGGCGAACTCAATTGAACGACTCTCCCGTATTACGTTCACTTTAATTTCACCTGGATACTTCAATTCTCCTTCAACTTTCATCGCGATGTCGCGTGCCAAGGTTCTTGCTTCAAGATCTGTCATTTCTTCAGGCTTCACAAACACGCGAACTTCACGCCCGGCAGCAATAGCGTAACTTTTTTCAATTCCTTCGAAACTATTAGCAACAGCCTCAAGATCTTCAAGCCGTTTTATGTAATTTTCCACTGAGTCCCGTCTTGCACCAGAACGCCCGCCTGAAATGGCATCAGCCACTTGGACGATATAACTTTCTGGGTTTGAGTATGGATATTCTTCGTGATGTGCTTCCATTGCCTTAACTACTTCTGGATCAACCCCGAACTTTTGAAGAATTCTTCGTCCAATTTCAACGTGAGTTCCTGTAACTTCATGATCAACTGCCTTACCAATATCGTGTAGAAGGGCTCCAGCTCTAGCTACTGCGACATTTGCACCTACTTCTTCTGCAATCATTGCAGCAATGTGTGCCATCTCAACAGAGTGGGCCAAAACGTTCTGCCCGTAACTAGTTCTAAAGTGCATTCGCCCTAGAACGATAAGAAGTTTAGGATCTAAGTTATGAACTCCTGCTTCAAATGCTGCTTCTTCACCTCGCTTTTTAATTATTACGTTAATTTCTTCTTTTGCCTTTTGGACAGTCTCTTCAATCTTCGCTGGTTGAATTCGTCCGTCGATAATTAGGTTTTCAAGAGCAACACGTGCTACTTGTCGTCGTATTGGATCAAACGAAGACAGGGTAATAGCTCCAGGTGTGTCGTCCACTATCACATCTACCCCCGTTGCTCTTTCAAACGCCTTAATATTTCTTCCTTCCTTACCAATTATCTTTCCTTTTATCTCGTCATTGGGAAGAGCTACTGTAGTTGAAAGTACGTCTGCTGGAATTGCATTGCCCATTCGGTGAATAGCAGTTGTTAGTATGTCTTGCGCTTTCTTTTCATACTTTTCAATACCTTCGCGTTCAAGTTTTTGAATGCGAACGTTGATATCTTCTTCATAGGTTTGTTCAACTTCTTTTATGAGAGCATCTTTTGCCTCGTCAACTGACATGCCGGCAACCTTTTGCAGCTCAGCCTCGTGTTTTTCTAGAGAAGCACTAGCTTCATCTCGAAGTTCTTTAACTTTTTCTGCTTTTACTTTTATTTCATCTTCGTCTTCATCAAGACCAAGCTGACGTTTGTCTAACATCTCTTCTTTACGAACAAGACGCTCCTCAGTTTTCTTAAGGTCGCCTTCTTTCTCTTTAGATTCTTTTGTCTTCTCTTCTATTACCTTTTCCGCCTTTTTTTCGGCGTCGTCAACTACGCGTTTAGCGTCTTCTTTTGCTTCAAGCGTCATTTGCTTGATTTGTAGCTCCATTGAGCCACGTTTTCCAAGGGAAACTATCCATCTAAGGAAGTATCCAAAGGCTGTTCCGAATACTGTTGCCAGTACAAGGAGCATTAATATTACTTTTAAGGACATATATTTGATGTCCGTTGTTCCTACACGTACATTGTTCTTTGATTTTAAGTTCGTTCAGCAAGTGTCAGGAAAACGGAAAATTAATTGATTAAACAATATGAGGATAATAGCAGAAATTTGTCAATATGCAAAAAGGAAGTCTTTTGTTTCAGTGCCATCTCAGTCATACATGATACAGTAATTGCATGCAGCAAATTAAATTACATCAAGCACGATGGACACAAGTAATTGGAGTCGTTGGTGGCATTGTCATGATTTATATTGCCGCGCAGACCTTTATACAACCACCTGATGTTAAGTGGGTGGGCGTGTTTCCTGTTGTATTTGGAGTCTTGGGTGCGTGGGTTCTCCATAGGTCGTTGTTACGATCACGAGTAGCACTTATCGCAAATTTTGAAGGCATTACCATAACTTCTGTGCACAATTTATTTAAGAAAAGACATATTCCGTGGGATATGGTTAAAGATATATATGTGTATAGAAAACGTGTGAAAGATATGCCAGGAGTACACCACTCGTATCTCGCGATAGAATTGCATGACTCAGAGTTTCTAGCCAGACAATCTTTTATAGGAAGATATGAAGATTGGATCACTTTTCTCACTTACAAAGATGGCCAAGCACAGGTATATATTCCCGCGGCTTTAATCCAGGAATCCCTAGAAAAAGCAGTTGAAGATTTGAAAGAGATGAAGTCAGCAAACCTTAGTGTTAGATAATCTTCTTATTTCAGTACTTTGTTTAGTAGATATCGTGCCCGCCGAGTATTAGCAAAACTACTTCACTTTTAGTATCCATATACTCGAATAGTATTCTATTCTTTCTATCAACTGAGAATGAATATAAATCTTTCAAATCTCCTCTTAGCTTGTGGACCTCAAGAGCTTTATGGTTTTCTTTTTTCTTGAATTGTTCAATCCTTTCTTCTACTCTGTCTTGTAGGTCTGCATCTAATGCTTTAAACATCTTCAAGAACTTTTTAGAGTAATTGACCTCTATCATAGAGCGTCAGCAAGTTTTCGTAGGTTGCCTTTGTATACTTTTCCTTGTGCAACGTCAGCACGAGCCTCAATTAAGTCTTTGAGTGCTTCGTCCTCCCGCATTTTATACAGCGCATTGCGAACAACTTGCGCTTTGTTTGCAGCTTTCTTTGATGAAATCATTTCATCAACAAAACGCTCGAGAGTTTTGTCTATTGGTATTGATAGAGTAGTCATGGAATATAAATTTATGATAACTTCATATTAAGTTATCATACTTTTTTTATAACGCAACTTTATTTCAACTCCTTCTTTCCTTTAAGTATGGATTCGCTATGTGCTGTACAGTATCATCTATCATTTACTGCAACTGGAGAAAGAGGCATCGTGGGTTGTGAATATATGTAAGAACTCCTGAGGGTTTTACAAAAGTGTATACATTGTATATACTTTTAGTATGAAGACAGTAATACAAAAATGGGGCAATAGCCTGGGTGTGCGAATTCCAAAGAGTGTTGCACAAAAAGGTATGTTAACAGAAGGTACTAGAGTTGCAGTGTCGGAGGATAAGGGACATATTATTATACGAACTGTTTCAAATGACACAGAAAGCCTTTCTGACTTACTTTCGAACGTTACTGATACAAATTTGCACACGGAAACACAATGGAATGAGTCTCAAGGCAAGGAAATATGGTAGGTAGTAAGTATATTCCAGATGCAGGTGATATAGTATGGCTTGATTTTAGTCCCATTAAAGGAAAAGAGCAGGCGAAAAAAAGACCAGCGTTGATAGTTTCTTCTAAGTCATACAATGCCAAAACCGATCTGGCGCTTGCATGCCCTATAACGTCAGTAACCAAAGGGTATCCATTTGAAGTTAGTGTAACAGCGCAAAAAGTGAAAGGAGTTGTATTGTCTGACCATGTCCGTTCAATTGATTGGAACGTACGCAGTATTAAACTTATTAGCCGCTCACCCATTGTCTTACAAGAAGTAAGAAAAAAACTTTTACTTCTAGTTGAAGGAAGTTAGTTTCAGAGAAAGGCAATAAAGGAGAAGTACAGATTGCTCCGCTATTAGAAATAATGATTAGTTTGTAGAAAAATTAGTAGAGTAGTTTATTTCAACACCTTATCTATAATTCCGTACTTCTTCGACTCTTCTGCATTCATAAAGTAGTCACGATCTACATCATTTTCAACTTTTTCTTTCTTTTGACCAGTATTTTTGGCCATAAGGTCAATTAAATTTTTCTTTAATCTCAAAATATGCTCTGCAGTGATTGCAATATCACTCGCCTGACCCTGTGCACCTCCTAGTGGTTGGTGAATCATAACCTCAGCGTTGGTGAGTGCGAATCGTTTCCCTTTTTCTCCTGATGAGAGTAACCAGGCACCACCCGAGGCTGCCACTCCAACGCAAACAGTAGAGACATTTGGTTTTATATGGTTCATCGTATCAATCATTGCAAGAGTGGCAGTTACTGAGCCTCCGGGTGAGTTAATGTATAGAGAAATATCTGCTTTTGGATCTTCAGATTGAAGAAACAAGAGTTGTGCAATTATTATATTAGCCGACTCATCATAAATTGGTCCGGTAAGGAAGATTATTCGATCTTTAAGTAGGCGAGAGTATATATCGTAGGCTCGTTCTCCGAACTGACCCTTTTCTACCACCATTGGTACTAATTGTGCGTTTGTCATAGAGAGAATATACCATTGAAGAAGTAGAGATTCAAATATGGGCAATTGACAATGCGTTCGACTAGTATACAATGTATATATGTTTGATGAATGGATAATAGAATGGGATATCCAAAAAAACAGAAAACTTCAAGAAGTTCGTAATGTATCTTTTGAACAAGTAGAAGTGCTCATTCAAGAAGGTAATATTTTAGATATCATCCCGCATCCATCCAAACAGTACAGGCATCAATCTATAATTATAGTTTGTATAAATGAGTATATTTATTTAGTGCCTTTTGTTGTTTCCGAAAAGGATAAAAGAATATTTTTTAAGACAATAATCCCAAGTAGAAAATATACAAAAATATATTTACAATATAATTAATTTAATATGAACAAATTTTTTGACAATGAAGAAAAAGAAATAGATTCTCTTATAGAAAAGGGGGATGTTAAAGCATATTCTGCTTCAAAAAAGAAAGAATTAAAACAGTTACTGTCGCAAGCAGCTAAAAACACAAATTCAAAGAGAAAAGTGGTGAACCTGCGTATTTCGGAGAGAGACTTATTCAACCTTAAAGCTGCGGCGTTTGAAGAGGGACTATCGTACCAGACCTATATATCTTCTATACTTCATAAGTTTATAAACAAGAAGTTAACTTAGTTTCTTGTTCTGTTATTCAAGAGAACTAAACTTCTTCTAGGAATTTAAACACCAACTCATTTCTCTTTGTAGTTTGAACGTAGATTCTTATATTCTCAACGTCAGCTGTAGGGTAGTGCTCTTTAATATGGTCAACTTCTTTTTGAACATCTTCTTCAGTTGGTTCAATTTCTTCTGTCTTGGAGATGGTATTAAGTATTAGTTGAAGCTTTGCTCTCTTTTCTGCTTCAGGCTTCCAGTCAACACGTAACTCTTCAATTGTTTTACCAACGTTCTTAAGGTAGTCCTCAATTTGAGTTCCGGTTTGTGCAATCTCTGCTTCCATTTGGGCTTGAATACGGTTTGTTTCCTGCTCCACCAATAGGTTGGGAAGTTCAATCGTAGAATCAGTAACAATTTTTTCAACAGTCTCTACTCTTTTCTTTTCAATACCACGAAGCTTCTTCTCTTCAAGAATATTTTCACGAATTTTTGCTGAAAATGCTTCAACATTTTCAAAATCCCCAAGAGTTTTAACAAACTCGTCAGTTAGTTCAGGTAAATCTGTCTCCTCAGACATATCTTTCATTTCAGGCTTCTCAACTCCATCTGCTTTTTGTTTTTCGTAACTTTCAACTTGAGCTTTCTGCTTTTTAACGTGCGTTAGAGTTTCTTCTAGCTCTTTATCTGTAACTTCGAACGTCTCTTCCTTAGAAAAGATTTTTTTAGCAATACTTTTATAATCCGCTAGTTTGATTTCTGGCATTATCGCAGTTGTTGCAGTGAACTCCATGTCATTTCCAGCTGCAAGTTTTGTAATTTTAATCTGTGGAGAACCAATTGCTTCAATCTTCTCTTCAATTACTATTTTAGGGTACACCTCGCTTAGAGCCATGTTTCCTGCTCGTTCCATTATGCGGCTCTCGCCAATGTGTCCTACAAGCATGTCTTCAGGAACGTGACCTTTGCGAAATCCAGGCACTTCAACACTTTTACCAAGTTCTTTTATAGCCTTACTCCTATATGAATCTATTGTCTCAGCAGGAATGCTGGCTGAAATTTCATATTCTGAGTTCTCTAATTTTTTTGTCTTTACATCTGTGTATATCATGGTGGCGAGTGTAACAGGAAAGTAAAAAACCCGCAAACAATGCGGGCTTTTTACAAAAACTGAATTCTTTAGAATTCTAACTCTAGTGCCTCTAGATCAGCATCAAGATCACTCTCAAATGCGTCAGTATCGAATGCATCTAGTGAGTTGTCTATTGCGGCAGGCTCGTCACTTGGTGCTGTAATTCCAGCGGCAGGTGCTTCCTCTACAGCCTCTTCTTTATTTAGTTGCCCTCCCCAGAAGTACAATCCTCCAAGGGCTATTAGTACAACGACTATAATTACTCCAATTAGTGGACCCATTCCTCCTGATTTAGGTGCCATCTCTTGAGGAATTTCCTCGGGCATAGTTTCTTGCATCTCCGGAGCTGCTTTGTTGTTTAGGTTTTCCATACGTTACTTATTTATTTTTAGGATTCGTCAGATTCGTCTGAGTCATCAGCTGGGCGATTAATGTCTTTTAAGGCTCTTACTGCGTCTTTAAGTGCGCCGTGGGCGTCCTTTACAGCCTCGGTTGCTGTTCTAACTGCAGTTTTTAGTTCGTCTAAGTGCTCTCGTGGGTTGTCGGATTCAAGCACTCTATTAAATGTCTCTCTAGCATCAGATAGGGCAGAAGACGCCGAACCAATTGCGCTTTCAGCGATGTCTGCTGCTGATTGTGCGGCTGTTGTATCTGCACCATTTGCTGAGAGTTCTGCAAGCTTGTTGGAAACTCTTCCTAGAATATCAGTGAAGTTCTCAAGAGCGCTTGCTACTCGTTCAAGGATACCTTCTAAGTGGGCTTTTATTCTATTTCCCACTTCAGTTTTTATTTCAGCCTTTAACTCTCCTCGTTTTTCCTTTAGGTCTGCTCGAAGATCCTCGGCTCGTCCTCGATATTCCTCTCTTTTTGTAAGAGCAGCTTCTCGCATTGCGTCTCGTTCTGCTTTTGCAGCCTCGAGAATAGCTTTTCGCTCTTCTGGAGTTCCCGCAGCATCCAGTGCTGCTTTAACTTCGTCACGATGTGCGTCAGACTCTGCTTTCATTGCGTCTCGTTCATCTTTACCTTCTGTGCGAAAGGTATCTCGCGCTGAATTAGCAGCGTCTTTAAGTTCTTGGCGCTTCATTTCTACTGCGTCTTTGAACCCTTCCCGATTTTCACGAAAATCGTCACGTCTTTGATCAGCGGCTTCCTTTAATTCATCCCTGGTTTCCTTTGCTTGCTCCAGGCGCTCTCTAAGACCGTCGTTTTTAAGAGATGAAAACTGCGGCTTACCAGCAGCGTCTGCATCGAAAGGCTCTTGGGCTGTTGCAACTTGAGTTCCTATCAGGAAGGCAGCGGCTACAAGAATAGATACAAGAAAAATTGGTTTATATGTTGTTCTCATAATGATAATAATAATTAGTAACGTATAGAAACAGGCAATCATGTTGCCATGTTCTTACTAAATAATACCACTATAGGCGAGTAACGCTACTTAAAGCTTTAGGACAGGCATTATCTGCTTTTTTCTTGAAACAATACCCGGAAGAGTCTCAGTATCTCCTTCAACTGATACTCCAAATGATGAACTTATAACTTCTTTAGTTAAATCGTTGTAAGTAAGGGCGGTTGCCTCTTCATTTAATATGTCTATTACAAATAGTAATACGTCATCAGTGTCATGTTCCTCAGAAATTATCTCAGAGATTGCTTCAACTAGCTTTTCTTTTCTCTCAAGAATTGCAGAAGGCGTAGTTGTCTCCAGTACTGATACTCGGAAGTTTTTTCCTCCAACATCATATTTCTTACTATCCATACGAACTAAACCGACGTCTGTAAAATCAGAAACGTCCGACTTTGCTGAAAACATTTCAGCAGAATAATCGCTTATTGAAACCCCTAGCTTCTCTGCTAATTTTTCAACGACATCTTTGTCGTGAGGAGTGGTCGTAGGTGAGCGGAACTCTAAAGTGTCGGATAGGATACAAGACATAATCAATCCAGCAATATTTTCTGGAAGTTCCACATCACCGATTAGGTCATAAATTACAGTTGCAGTACACGCAAGCGGGCGAATCGTAATGTTAGCTGGTGCATTTGTTGAAAGTCCGCCAACAAGTTTGTGGTGATCAATTATTTGGGTAATTTCAGCCTCATTAATATTTTCAGGAAGCTCTTGCGGATTATTTGTGTCTACAAGTACAACTTGTTCACCCTCAGTTAGTGTTTCAAGAAGTTCTGGTGTATCAAAACCCCATTTGTTTAAAACAAAACGAGTTTCTGTGTTTAATTCACCTAATACATATGGAGTTGCATCATTAGATGTGTGTTCATTTAAATACCAGGCCCAGATAATAGCGGAGCACGTTGCGTCTGTGTCAGGTGATAGATGTCCAAAAACTTTAATCATGGAGGTATAGTACCGTATCTTGCATTGAAAAACCACGGGCATTTCCGTGGTTTTTCAATGTTATTCTTCTTTCTTTTCCTCTTCTTCCTCCTCCGGTGCTGCTTCTTTTTCTTCAGAAATCTCCTCTTCAGTAGTTTCTTCGGATACTTCCTCAGCAACTTCAGCTGCTTCTTCAACTTGTTCATCTACTTCTTCCACTGGGTCGTCGCTTTCTTCGGCTTCTGCTTTAGCTTTTGCGTTTGCCTCGGCCTCGGCGGACGTTATATCAATACCCCAACCAGTTAGTTTTGCAGCAAGACGAACGTTTTGTCCTCCTCGGCCGATTGCTAGAGACTGTTGGTCTTCAGTAACTTCAACATTTGCTCGTTTTTCATCATCATCTTCTCCTTCAACAATTTTAACCTCTAAGATTTCAGCAGGAGATAGTGCTCTTTCGATAAATTCTTTTGTATCTTCTGAGTGTTCTATAATATCGATTTTTTCTCCACCCAATTCACTAGTTACAGTTGAAACTCGAACTCCACGTTGTCCAACAAGGGATCCAACCGGATCGATATGATCGTCGTGAGTAATTACTGCAAGCTTTGATCGAGAACCAGCCTCACGTGCCACTTCTTTTATCTCAATAGTCTTGTTTGCCAACTCCGGTGATTCAACTTCAAATAGCTTTACAAGAAATTGTGGGTTTGAACGAGACAGTTTAAGGAATGTTCCTCTTGGACTTTCCTCTACTTTGTATAGTAGTGCTCGAATACGCTCACCTTGACGGTAACGCTCACCTGGAATTTGCTCTTCATATGGAAGTATTCCGGTTGCGCGACCTAAATCAACATAAAGGTTTCCTCGCTCGAATCTCTGAACGTGTCCTGAAACAATATCTCCTTCACGCTCCCCGAATTCTTCAAGGATGGAAACTTTTTCAGCTTCACGAATCTTTTGCATAACAACTTGTTTTGCAGTTTGTGCTGCAATTCTTCCAAAATCTTCTTTAACTTCAAGTGGGAAGTCCATTTCGTCATCAACTTCAACATCCTTCTTAATTAGACGAGCATCTTCAATCATCATGTGGTGCTCAGGATTGAAGCGAGTCCGCTCATCTCCTTCGATTTCTTCATCATCTTCTTGTCGAACAAGAGTATCGTCTACAACAATCTTAATTTGCTTGTATTCAACATCTCCCATATCCATATTGAAAACAGAACGAACGATTTGTCCTTTCTTTCCGTATTCTTTCTTGTATGCGGCAGCTAGTGCCATTTCAATTGCGGTAATTACTTTTTCTCGTGGAATTCCGCGCTCTTCTTCTAGTTCATCAAAAACTGAAGTAAGTACTTTTAGGTCGAATAGACTCATAATGTTTTAATTATTTAATAAAAAATCCCGGCAAAAGCCGGACTAATCAATTTCTCATTGTAATGAGAGTGTACATATAAAGAGAGGTAAAGTCAAACCCGAACGCGGAATTTTAATCAAGCCTACAGGTAAAGCTGATTTTCATTTCCACGCCCGGGTTTCCGCTGGCTCCTTATGGGATCCGCGGCTCGCTAGCGCTACAACACTAACCTGGCAGGGCAGGGAGGTCAGCAAGAAGTATTCCTGCGGTAAAGGTAATACAAAAGGATTCTGAACGCAATATTTTTACACACCCAGAAATAATCTTAAAGCCCAACCTTGCTATACTTACAATAATAGATGTATATAAATAATGAACAATTAAAGGAATTCTTAATCGATTCAGGGTTGGTTTCTGCTAAAAAGTTTGACGCCTCAGCAAAGAAAGCTGATAAAAAGGACGTAACGGTTAGCGAAATCCTAGTTTCCGAGGGAGAAATTTCAGAAGATGACTTGCGGCGTTCACACGCGTACGTTTTAGGTATTCCCTTTGTAAATCTTTCAGGAACAAAGCCAGACTTAAATACACTTGCCTTAATTCCAGAGCCAATTGCAAGAAGACACAATATTGTTTCCTTCAAACAAGAAGGAAAGAATCTTGAGGTTGCCATGCTAGATACCGATGACTTGGCGGCAATTGACTTCGTTAAAAAGAAAACTCAATTAAAGATTTTACCTCGTCTAACGGATACGGAATCGATAAAACACATGCTTCGGCAGTACCAGAAGTCTCTTCGAGACGAACTGGGTGATGTTATCGCAAGAGAATCCAAAACTTTAGATAAGTTTGGGAAGATGCAACCAGAGAATGAACAAGATTTAAGAAAAAGGGCTGAAGGGGTGCCAGCAGTAAGAGTGCTGGATTCCCTTCTGCGTCATGCCATTGTTCAAAATGCATCTGATATACACATTGAGCCACAGGAAGGCGCACTTTTAGTTCGATACCGTATAGATGGAATTTTACACGATGCTATGTCGTTGCCAAAAAGTACAGCAGGCTCTATTACAGCTAGAATTAAAGTTCTTGCAGACTTGAGATTAGACGAAAAAAGACTTCCACAGGATGGAAGATTTAGAATGGAGACAGATGGAGATCGGGTATCGTTTCGTGTCTCTGTTCTACCTACTCATCATGGAGAAAAAACTGTTATGCGCCTTCTTCGAGAAGATGTTTCCGGATTCACATTAGAATCCCTTGGGTTCCATGGTGATGGATTGGAAGCTGCACACTCAGCTACAAGGAAGAAGACTGGCTTAATTTTAGTTACAGGACCAACAGGTTCGGGTAAGTCTACAACTCTCTACACTATTCTAGATATTCTAAACACGCCGGACGTAAATATTTCAACAGTTGAAGATCCAATTGAATATCAAATGAAGCGAATTAATCAAACGCAAGTTAGGGCTGATATTGGATTTACTTTTGCAACAGGGCTTCGTAGTTTAGTTCGACAAGACCCAGACATCATTATGGTTGGGGAAATTCGAGATAGAGAAACGGCAGCGTTAGCGATTAACGCGGCCCTAACCGGACACCTTGTTCTTTCAACCCTACACACAAACTCAGCCGCAGGTGCAATTCCAAGACTTATGGATATGGGAGTTGAGCCTTTCCTTCTTGCATCCACTCTACAAGTGGTAGTCGGGCAACGTCTTGTTAGAACTCTTTGTAGTGGATACGAAGAATATAAACTTACATCAGACGAAAAAAATGGATTAGAAAAACAAGCTGACCTGGGAATGGTTTTGAGTACTTTAAAAGAGGAAAAGATAGTTTCAGGAAAATCGACACTAAAGAGTGTTCCGTTTGCTAAGGCAAAGCCTACAAAAGAATGCGAAACAGGGTACAAGGGAAGAAAGGGAATACAAGAAGTAATGTCAGTGTCTGAACCAATACGAAAACTTATCCTCTCAGGAGCATCCGACGATGATATTCAAGAACAAGCAAGAAAGGAGGGGATGCTAACAATGCTTGAGGACGGTATTTACAAAAGCGCTACAGGAGTTACAAGTCTTGAAGAAGTTCTTCGTGTTGTAAGTGAATAATTATGAAGTTTTCATATAAAGCAGAACGCGATAACCAAACATACTCTGGGACAATGGAGGCGAGTGATCGCTTTGAAGTATATAAGCAGGTAAGAGCCGAGGGTGGTGTAATAATTTCAGTAAGCTCTGATTCAAAAAAGAAATGGAGTCTACGGTATTGGAACACTAGGCTATCAACTGTAAAAGAACACGACAAAATTGTTCTGGCCTCTAATCTCGCTGCCATGCTGGGCGCAGGGTTGCCAATTTCTCGAGCACTCTCAGTTGTTGAGCGACAAGCAAAGAACCCCAGACTAAAAGGAATAATACTTGAAATTAGAGGAGATATTCAAAAAGGTGGAACCTTCCATGAGTCATTAGCAAAGTTTCCTGGAGTGTTTTCAAAACTTTTTGCCGCAATGGTTCGTGCAGGGGAGGAATCCGGAACACTTAACGAAGCATTAACTAGTGTTGCCGAACAATTAGAACAATCATATCAACTTAAGAAAAAGATTAAGGGAGCGTTAATTTATCCTACTATTATTATAGTGGCGATAATTGGAATTGGATTTTTAATGATGACAAAGGTGGTACCTACTCTTTCAAAGACCTTTAAAGAGCTCGGTGCTGAACTTCCGTCTTCAACTCAGGCGATAATTGGACTCAGTGATTTCTTGGTTGAAAACACTGCTGCTGCTGTTGTACTTTTTGCATTATTTTTGGCTTCAGTATATTCAATATTGCGCACAGAACCAGGTCAGCGTGGAAGAGATAAGATGCTTCTCCACACTCCTTTAATATCTGATCTAGTAAAGGAGATAAATTCAGCAAGAACAGCAAGAACTTTTGCGTCATTACTAAAAGCAGGCGTTGATATTGTAACCGCACTAAAAATTACAGGAGAGGTTGTGCAGAACCATTACCACAAAGACATTTTGAAAATTGCAGAAACAAGAGTTCAAAAAGGAGAGTCACTTTCCAAGGTGTTTATGGAAAACGAACATCTCTATCCACCATTAATGGGAGAGATGATCGCAGTAGGAGAGGAAACGGGAGCCTTGGGAGAGATGCTGCTGCGTGTTGCTGACTTTTACGAAGGAGAAGTTTCTCAGAAGACCAAAGATATGTCTACAATTATTGAGCCCTTCCTTATGCTTATAATCGGTGCATCTGTTGGGTTCTTTGCAATTGCTATGGTTGGTCCTATCTACTCACTTTCGGAAGCGTTCTAACTCAGTGCTACAATGTATATATGAAGTATTCTCGAGGAATAGGTTTAATTGAAGTTGTAGTAGGAACTGCACTTCTTACACTAATCTTTGTGGGATTTTTTGGAGTTTTACAACTTGGAACTCGTCTTGCCACGGATAATAAATCTAGAACAGGGGCGCTCGCTCTTTCGGTTGAGAGAATGGAGTATATTCGCAGCCTAGATTATTCAAATATTGGAACAGTAGGAGGAGACCCTTCTGGCTCTTTAGAGATTAGTGAAATATTAGAATTAAATGGTGTTTCATACACAAGACGCACGCATATAGTATATGTAGATGATCCTAAAGACGGAACAGGTGGATCGGACTCAAACGGAGTTGTGGATGACTACAAAAGAGTGAAGGTTGAGGTCTCTTGGGTTGGACAAACTGGACCACGAGATACAGTAATAGTAAGCGACATAACCCCGCTTGGAGTAGAATCATGAAAAGAGGAGTATCTCTAATTGAAACACTGGTTCTGATCGCGGTCTTTACTCTGATAGTTATGGCGATAGTTAGCTCTCTGCGGTTTGTTTACCGAGGGCAGAGATTTGCCTTTGAACAAGCCGACGCCACAAGAAGTGCTAGACAAGGAACTGAGAGTATAGTTAAGGATTTAAGAGAAACTTCTTACGCCGACGACGGAGCGTATCCGATTGAAGCAATGGCAACTAGCAGTGTTACTTTTTTTAGTGATTACGATAATGATGGAAAGATAGAGAGATTGAGATATTTTTTAGATGGCACTGATCTAAAGAAGGGTATTATAGAATCCTCTGGAGACCCGCCAGTATATTCGGCAACTGAGGTCGTTAATATAATCTCCGATAATGTTCGTAACGAAGCCATATCCACACCCTTGTTTTCGTTTTACGATAAAGGGGGAGTACTAATGAGTGACTATACAGAAGTAGACGAGTTGGCATTTGTAACAGTACGTTTAGTCGTGAATTTGCATCCAGAACGTGCTCCCGAAGACTTTGAAATACGAAATAGTGCTGCCTTAAGAAATATAAAATGAGAAAACAACGAGGAATAACAATAGTATTGATTTTAGTTTTTGCCGGAGTGTTTGGGCTTTCCGTTTCAGCTTTAATGAGTTTCATTTTTAGTCAGGCTAACTTAGGGGCTGCAAAGGAGATTCGAGAAGAAGCGTTAGGAATAGCAGAAGGTGGTCTCGAATACTATCATTGGTTTTTAACTCACTACCCAACTGATATTCAAGATGGAACGGGAGGATCTGGTCCGTATGTACACACATACAGCGATCCTGAAGTTGGAGATATAGGTTCATATTCGCTAGATATAACAGGAAATATGGCTTGTGGGCAGTTACAATCAATAGACGTAACTTCAACTGGAGAAGTTGATCTGGATACTAGGTTTAAACGTACTGTTTATGGAAGACACGCAAAACCAAGTGTTGCAGAATATGCATACATCATTGGAGACGACGTGTGGGCTGGGTCTGACCGAGATATTACTGGTCCGTATCACTCAAATGGAGGGATACGAATGGATGGAACTAATAACTCGATAGTTACAAGCGCGGTTTCAACATGGACATGTACATCGTCCTTTGGCTGCTCTCCTAGCCAAACGCAAAGCGGAGTCTTTGGGGCAGGAAGTGGTAGTACGCTGTGGCAGTATCCGTCTTCTGAAATAGATTTTGATGACATGACAGCAGATTTTTCGGTTTTAAAAACTCATGCACAAACAAGTGGTGTATATTTAGCACCTTATGGTTCAACAGAGATTAATTACAGCGGCTACAACACAGCAGTTGACGGGTACCATCTAATATTCAACACCGACGGAACGGTTGATGTATACCAAGTAACAAACACTGGTGGATATTGGGGGTATTTAAGCGGAATAGGGTGGACTCCAGATTTCCATATTATAAGCTCAGAGATATTTATAGAAAGAAGGACAATTCCTTCTGATTGTTCCGTTATCTTCGTTGAGGACAAAGTTTGGATTGAGGGAGTCGTTAATGGAAAGGTTACTGTAGTTGTTGCCGACACTATAAACAACTACGATCCTGACGTAATTCTTAAAGATGACATAGACTATTCAACTCAAGATGGAGCAGATGGACTTACAATAATAAGTGAAAACGGAATATATATTCCACCGCAGTCACCAGATGATCTTTCTTTGAAGGGGATCTTTGTCGCACAAGGTGATCGCTTCGGACGACCATATTATTCAGGCGATACGAAGAGCCAGCTAACAATGCGAGGATCAATTGTTTCCAAAGAGCGTGTTGGAACCAGTTGGAGTTGCTCCGGAGTGTTTTGTTCAGGATATTCTAACCGCGATAACTCATACGACAGACTACAAACCACTAACCCACCACCATTTACTCCATCAAGTACAACGACACCGAGGTACATTCTTTGGCAGGAACTATAGACATACGAAAGAATTTATTGTATTGTCGCGGCAGCAGTTCGGGGATATTCTCGATTAAAATTGGCTGTTGAAGAAAGGATAGACAATGAGTAGTCATAAAAGACTACGCCAAGTCTTGGCCCTGAAGCTTCTTGCATATAATTTGAGCGCAATTGGCCCTAGTGCTCCATCTGAATTACCATGG
Source organism: uncultured Candidatus Saccharibacteria bacterium (assembly GCA_964399345.1). Classification (GTDB taxonomy): domain Bacteria; phylum Patescibacteriota; class Minisyncoccia; order Phycocordibacterales; family UBA2100; genus UBA2100. The sequence continues at coordinate 66,965 of CAYNQE010000002.1, read as the reverse complement.
ATTGTTCAAGAGCTTATGCCAAAACAAGACAAGTTTCCAGAGGAAGACGTTGAAAAGTACATTGGAGGCACCGTTGAGTACGCCTTCAGAGGATGTTCTTTCGAAGACGTTACAAAAAAAGCACTCTGGAATTCTGCAAACTTTACCGACTTTGTATGGCGGCTACTTGTCGCAGTGAATGTCCGCGAAGGGCTTGAGGTGAATTATGCTTTGTTGCCGCGTGTACAGAAAGTTCTGGACAATATAGGAGTTGAGGAGGAAGAGGCATTGCAATTTTCCCGCGCTTTTTTACACGCGTGCTTGGACCACGCTTTAAGTTGAAGTACATTTTTAACTCCGGCATTCATTTGCCGGCGTTTTGATATATACTGTCAAAATGAAATCCGTTATCTGTAATTGGAAGATGAACCCTAGAGACTTTGTTGAAGCCAAGAAACTTTTCGACGTAAGTAAGAAATTACTAACTTCTACCCGCGGAGTTGAGCTTGTCATTGCACCTCCGATGCCGTTTTTACAAGAACTTTCTAAAAGATATAAAGGAACGCGAATAGAGTTCGCAGCACAAAACATTTCAAAAGAAATTGAAGGCTCTCACACCGGAGACACCTCGGCCTATCAAGTAAAGTCGGCGGGAGCAACTCAGGTTATCTTAGGTCACGCTGAACGCCGCGCACTTGGCGAGAGTGATGAGCTTGTTCGCGACAAAGTGGAAATAGCACTCGGTGCAAGACTTGATGTAATTATTGCAGTTGGCGAGGGAGAAAGGGATGCTGCAGGTGAGTACATTGTAAATGTAAGAAGGCAGATAAATACAGCACTTGATCAGGTTCCTGAAGGGAAGTTTAAGAACGTAGTGATAGCCTATGAGCCAATTTGGGCAATTGGCGCGCCGGAGGCACCTAATGCTAATGAGGTTCACCAAATGGTTCTGCTTGTTCGTAAGACTGTTGCTGACGAATATGGTTCCAAGGCAATGAAAGATATAAGTATAGTCTACGGTGGTTCTGTTAATGATGAAAACGCCTTTGAAATACTCGCTGTTCCCGGATTAGACGGAGTCTTAGTTGGCAGAGCAAGCCTAGATCCTAAAAAACTTGAAGTTATTATTAGGGCTGCTTCAAGCGCATGAAATATATAGACGAAAGAAATGATTTAGAAGGCAAAGTGGTGTTGGTGCGCTCTGGTTTAAATGTACCAGTCCAGGACGGTGCAGTGCAGAATGATTTTCGTATACGAAAAGCGCTACCCACTATAGAATTTTTAAGTGACCAAGGAGCAAAGGTTGTTGTAATCTCACATATTGGAAGAGACAAAGGAGATACACTACACCCTGTTTCTGTTGAAATGGGAAAGCATATTAAACTCTCCTTTGTAAGAAGAGCTGAATTAGAGGTAGAAAAAATGAATAACGGAGACGTTATTCTCTTGGAAAATTTACGACAAGATTATCGAGAAACACATAATCATGATTCGCTTTCCGAATACTTTGCGGAAGTGGCAGATGTTTTTGTTCAAGACGCGTTTGAGGTTTGTCACCGAGAACACGCTAGTGTAATTGGTATTCCAAAATTTATGGAAAGTTATGGTGGACTTCTTCTTAAGGAGGAAGTAGAAACTCTTTCAAATGCTCTCACTCCAGAACACCCAGCACTGTTTATCTTAGGTGGTGCAAAGCTTGCCACAAAAAAACCACTAGTAGCTAAGTTTTTGGAAATATACGACTCTATTTTCATTGGCGGAACATTGCAAAACGAAATTCTAGCAGCCAAAGGATTTAATATTGGAAAATCAGTAGTGGAAGATGGAGAGGTGGAGCAAAATATTCTTGAGAATCATCAAGTACAAGATGTCATCGACGTACTTATAGAAAGCACTGATGGAGTAGTGGCGAGCGTATCGATTAATGAAGTTAAAGACGGAGATAAGATAGTAGACATGGGCTCAGGAACTACTGAAATTGTTTCAAAAAGTTTAAGTAGCTACAAAACCATACTTTGGAACGGTCCGCTAGGTTGGTACGAGAGAGGATTTGATGCCGCAACCGTCACACTCGCACGAGCAATGGCAAAAAGTGGAGCCAAGACTGTAATTGGAGGAGGAGATACCGTGGCAGTTATTCAAAAAGAAGGATTGGAAAGTGAATTTGATTTTGTCTCAACCGGAGGAGGTGCTATGTTGGAGTTTTTACAAAATGGGACGTTGCCGGGTATAGATGCACTATAGGCTCTCTCTAATTTTTTTAGCAAATTCTTCGGCCTCACCCTCGGCGTAAGTTTTTTCAGGCCAGTTTGTTAGCTCGTCGTTTTCAAGGCGAGGAATTATATGAGCGTGAGTGTGAAATACTTCTTGTCCGGCAGCTTTCCCGCAGTTAAAAGAAATATTTACTCCTTGAGCGCTAGACCCTACCTTAACTCCTTTGGCGATAATATTAATTCTCTTTGAAAGTTCTCCAAGTTCATCGGGAGTCATGGACAGAGCACTTTCTGAATGTCTTTTAGGTATAACAAGAGTGTGCCCAAAGTTAGCTGGACCAATACTTAGAAAAGAATACACTTCGTCATCTTCATATATTTTAAATGAAGGAATTTCTCCTTTAACTATTTTACAAAAAATACAGTCATCCATGCTGGCAGTATATCGCATGCTACAATCATTCCTAATGAATGAACTGATAGACGAACTCTTAAAACAAAGAGGTGTTGTTACCGACGAGGAAAAAGAAAACTTTTTAAGTCCCGATTACGATAAGCACATGAATGATCCGTTTCTTTTGAAAGATATGGACAAGGCTGTTAAGAGGATTATAAAAGCAATAGACAAGAAGGAACATATCGCTATCTATAGTGACTTCGATGCAGATGGTATTCCGGGTGGCGCTCTGTTACACGACGTCTTTGAAAAGGTTGGGCACGAAAGTTTCACTAACTATATTCCCCATCGCAATGAAGAAGGCTACGGATTTCATAAAGAAGCCGTTAAGAAATTAAAGAAAAAAGGAGTAACTTTGATAATAACGGTTGATGTTGGAATAGCCGACATCGATACAGCAAAATATGCAAAGAGAGTCGGGTTGGATTTGATAATAACGGACCACCACCTACCCTCTGAGAAGTTGCCAACAGCACTTGCAGTAATTAACCCACAACAGGAAGGTGAAACATATCCGTTTAAGGATTTTTGTGGAACAGGTGTTGCCTTTAAATTAACTCAGGCTCTTTTTCTTGAAGCTCGAAAGAAGAAAAAGAAGTGGATGGAAGATATTCCTGTTGGATGGGAGAAATGGCTTCTTGATTTGGTGGCGATTGCGACAGTCGCGGACATGATGCCACTAGTTGGAGAGAACAGGGTTCTTGTACATTACGGTCTCAGGGTATTAAGGAAATCTAGAAGACCTGGGATAGGGGCACTAGCGCGCAAGCTAGGACTAAAACAGCCGTATCTAACGGAAGATGACATAGGGTTTTCAATTGGGCCAAGGATTAATGCAGCGAGTCGTATGGGAGACCCAGAAAAGGCGTTTGAACTACTAACCACACACGACGACGTGCAGGCAACGGCACTCGCAAGAGAGCTTGAGTCGTTGAACAACAAGAGAAAGGGGCAAGTTGCAAGCATTGTTCGAGGACTTAACGAGCGTTTCAAAGAATCTTCAAAGGAAAACGTATTGGTTGCAGGGAATCCAAATTGGAATCCATCTCTTTTGGGTTTGGCTGCTAATTCTCTAGTTGATACTCATAAGAAAACAGCCTGCCTATGGGGTAGAGACGGCACAGGTTCATTAAAAGGCTCTTGTCGCGGTAACAGTTCAGTAAATATTGTCGAGATGTTTAGAGGTTCAGGAGATGCGCTGTCACAATTTGGAGGTCACGAACACGCAGGAGGTTTTGCCGTTGAAGACGACAAGATTCACACACTGGAGAAAGCCTTAAACAAGTCGTATAAGAAAATAGCCGGAGAATTTAAGAGAGAATTAGCTAAAGAAGACGCCGAGTTAGATCAGTACAAGATAAGAGAAACGCATTCTGCTCTTTTGAAACTTTCCCCTTTTGGAATTGGAAACACAAAGCCAATTTTCGTTTGTAAGAAAGCCTATATAAATTCAGTTGCACAATTTGGTAAAGAAAAGAATCACTTTGAGATGAAAATATCTAAAGAAAAGGATGGACAGCCTGTTAGAGCGATCTCATTTTTTAAGACGCATGATTCTTTTACAACAGAACCAAAAGAAGGAGGAGAGTGTGATGTATTTTGCACGATAGAGTTATCTCGTTTTGCAGGAAGAGTGAATTTTGAACTAAGGATTGTGGATATTAGATAAGAGACTTTTCTCGTAGGGTATTATGTAGATATGAATACGTTCTCTAAAAAGGAAGCCCTTTTGTATGGATGGAATAGATTTAAAGAAAGACCACTATTTCTTGTAGGTCTTTTTGTTATTACAACTGTTATTTCAGCTGTAGTTGGGTATATGGCAGACAACGCTGGTAG
>CAYNQE010000002.1:0-62467 GCA_964399345.1 uncultured Candidatus Saccharibacteria bacterium | reverse complement strand
TAAAAGTACTCCCACTACTACCAGACTCTTCCATTGTAAATCTATTTGATTTTGCAGTACAAATTGTTCTTGGTATGGGAATGACACTAATACTTCTAAGGGTGTACGACGAAGTGGACACCGATTACACAGATTTGTTTGAACCATTTCACTTGTTTTTCAATTATCTTGTAATGACAATTCTAATTTTGATTGTTGTAATAATTGGTTTTGCTTTGTTTATTATTCCAGGAATTATTGCAATTATAGGGCTTTCATTTGCAGCATATTTAGTTATAGATCGTGACATGGGGCCGGTGGAGGCTATGAAAGAGAGTTTAAATATAACCAACGGACACAGGTGGAATCTTCTTATCTTCGGATTGTTAATCTTTTTTGTAAACATACTCGGAGCCCTTGCTTTTGGGGTAGGTCTCTTGGTAACTATTCCAGTTTCAGGGCTTGCTACCGTTCATGTATATAGATGGTTGCTTAATCCTCAGAAGGAGAAAGGAATAGAACTTGGCGCACCTTCAAAAATGTTTGCATCAGTTACAATCGCTCTTCTATTTGTCTTTGCCACATTACTTGTTCTTGCGTTTGGTGGGACTTCAGAGAGGGGAAGCGCTGAGGGCAGAGATATACAGAGGGTTACTCATCTAAAAGAGATAAAAGCAGCAGCTTCAGTATATTTTGATGATAAAGGATTTTATCCTGAGAATCAGAGAGATTTAACACCAGGATATATCAGCTCTTTGCCAAAGGATCCAAGTACGAAAGAACATTATGCCTATACAATGCTAGCAGGAGGTGTAGACTATGAGATCTGCACAACCTTTGAAGCGATAGAAGATATTGACGGGTTCTATTGTGAGTTTGGATTAGACCTTGGGGCAGGAGAGTAATGGAAAAAATAATAATTTATACAGATGGAGCATCCCGTGGGAACCCGGGATTAGCCGCAGTTGGTGCGGTTATTTTTGATGGAGAAAAAGTCTTGGCGGAATTACGAAATTTCCTTGGTGAACAGACTAATAACTGGGCGGAATACGAAGCTGTAGCCCAAGTTTTAGAAAAAGCACATGAGTTAAACCTTATGGATAGAGAAATAGAGATTCGTTTAGATAGTAAGTTAGTTGCAGAGCAACTCAGTGGAAACTGGAAGATTAAATCAGATACTATACGAGAGCAGCACAGAAAAGTTACGGAAATTTTAAAAGATTTTGAAAGCGTTATTTACGTTCACGTTCCTCGAGAGAAAAATACATACGCGGACAGACTTGCAAATGAAGCGATAGATAATAGATAAATATGCAAAGGTATGTGCTAATCAGTTTGTTAGCACTTTCTTTGGGAATTGCACTCCGCTCCTTCCATGATTTTGGATGGAGTTTTCTTTTTTTATTACTCACCCTTAGTTTAGTTTCACTTTTAATAAAAAAGAACAAAATACTATTTTTAATAGTGGTACTCTCCTTTTCGTTTGGAGTTCTAAGAATGCATATGGCATCTCCTATAGGTGATGTATTAAAAAGTAGTGATTCATACACTGGTGTCATAGTTAGTGAGCCAGATGTTCGTGGCAGCTATACGAACCTATTTGTTTTAGTTGAAGAAGAAAAGATTTTGGTTCGAGCAGATTCATATCAAAAGTTTTCCTATCAGGATGAAGTTATTTTTACAGGAGACTTAGAATCGGTAGAAAACTTTGAAGGGGAAGGTGGGAGGGTGTTTAACTATCGTGGATATTTAGCAAAAAGCGGAGTGAGTTTAATTAGCCCTTTTCCTGAGATAGAAATAGTTTCAAGTGAGAAAACTTTTGTGGGAGCACTTCTTTCTTTAAAGGGTAGGTATTTAAATTCGCTTAAAGAAAACATTAGAGAACCATACGCAGCACTCGCCGGAGGAATCACGGTTGGTGAACAGCGCTCATTAGGAGAAGAGCTAACTAAAGATTTCCGTAGAACTGGATTGATTCATATTGTTGTTCTCTCAGGATACAACATAGCAATTATAGTAATGGCAATTTCTGCTGTTTTAATATTTCTACCTCCAAAATGGAGGGCCCTCGCTTCCATTTTGGTAGTAGTACTCTTCACTATATTTGTAGGGGCGTCTTCTACCGTTGTTCGAGCTGCCTTGATGGGAACTATTGGAGCGTTAGGTGTAATGGTTGGAAGAAGTTACGACGCACTCCATGCGTTGTTTATAGCAGCATTCTTGATGTTGTTGTGGAACCCCTATTTATTGATATTTGATCCTTCATTCCAGTTAAGCTTTGTTGCTACTCTTGGATTGCTAGTTGGTACGCCGATAATATTGCCGTATCTTGAGTTTGTAACTGATAAGTTTGCATTAAGGGAGTTAACAGCAGCATCAATCACTACTCAAATAGCAGTTCTTCCTCTTCTTATATATATGATGGGGGAAGTTTCGGTAGTTGCACTAATTGTTAACCTAATTACTCTCCCAATTATCCCTCTTGCGATGCTCGGAGTGTTTTTAACAGGGGTTGTTGGAATGTTTAGTGGAGTGTTAGCTATGGTCTTTGCGTATTTTTCTGAAATTCTTCTTCGCTACGTAATATTTATAGTGGAATCGTTTTCATCTCTCTCATTTGCAACAGTTAAAATTCCAGAAATTTCTTTTTTGTATATTGTAGTTATGTATTTGCTTCTGTGGTGGTGGGCAAATGAAAACAGGCAGCCTTTTTAGGGGCTGTCTGTTTAATTAGTATGGAGACGCGAATACCAAACCCCCTATATATGTCAAGAGTTATCTCACCCTAAAATGGCACCCAGTTTTAAGGGGTTAAATTGAGTCAAAACGACCCGTTATAACGCTCCAATTAAGGTTCTTTAGAAACGCTTCAACATGCTTTCCTTTTTCAGCTGGAAGATAGTCAACCATGTAGGCGTGTTCCCACATGTCCATAGCAAGAAGCACTTCAACATCAGCAAGAGTCCCTAGTTCGTGATCAGTCGTCCATGTAACGTGAGGAGTGTTTACTTTCTTGTCCCATGAAAGTACGGTCCAACCGCTACCCCTACTCATCCCTACACTTTTAAAGTGTGTAATGAATTCATCCCAGGAACCGTATTTTTCAGAAAGTGCTTCTCCTAATGGTGTCTCTCTTGGTTCATCTGTTGCTCCACCTTCAAATTGTGGGAAATAGAATTCATGCATTCGCATTCCGTTAAATTCAAACCCCATTCGTCTTCGAACTGATTCGATTGCGAATTTATCTTTCTCAGAATCAAGAGATGCTATTTGATCTCTTAGGACATTAATATGTGTTACATATCCGTTGTATAGACCAAGGTGCATGTCTATTTGCTCTTTGGATATTCCTTCCATTTCTGGAACGTTAAAAGTTTGTGCTTCGTATTTCATAAATATTTTTTATTGTATTAGTTGATATAGTGTACCAAATGTTAAGCAAACCATACACACTTCTTTTTCTACTTCTTTTTGTAGTGATAACAATATGGACTCCTGTTATCAATGCCACTTCTAATGACTTAACGGTTACCTTCCTAGATGTAGGACAGGGCGATTCAATATTGGTTGAAACCCCTTCAGGCAGACAAATCCTTATCGACGGCGGCAGAGACAACACGGTTTTAAAAGAGTTATCCAAGTCGATGTCTTTTTGGGACAGAAGAATAGATGTTGTGATCGCAACACACCCAGATGCAGACCATATAGCAGGGCTAGTCGAGGTCTTAAAGAGATTTAATGTGGAGACTTTCGTTTCTCCAGGGGTATTACACGACACTCCTGTTATGAAAGCGCTTTTTCGTGAATTAGAAAAAGAAAACGCCAATGAAATTTTAGCTCGGCGTGGTCAGGTCTATGATTTTGGTGATGGAGTGAACATCTCAATCCTATTTCCTGATAGAGATGTGGAAGAATTTGAGAGTAATGCGGCCTCTATAATTTTAAAAGTTAACTATGGAGAGAATGCTTTTCTCTTAACTGGAGACTCTCCTAAACACATAGAGAAATATTTAATTAGTCTTAACCCGGACGAATTAAAGGCGGATGTTCTAAAAGCAGGCCACCACGGATCAAAGACTTCAAGTGACGCTCTATTTGTGGGATTTACTGATCCCCAGTACACAGTCTTTTCAAGAGGGTGTGATAATAGTTACGGACATCCAAGTGAGGAAGTCGTTCAAACATTTAAAGACTTTGGTGTTGATACTATAGATACGTGCCTGAAGGGAAGTGTGGTATTCAAGTCAGATGGGCAGACCTTGACAAGAGGCAGGTAGAGTGGTAGCATATTCTGTACAACTCGCCCATGAAGGAGCGGGAAATTGAGGAGAAGAGAAATGAGAGCACTTTTTTCACTGGGTATCGTGGCAAGCTTGTCTTGCCTTGCATTTGGTGTGGCCGTTTTTGCCACTTCACTAGGCACATCGGATCTTTCAAAGATCCGTCCCAAGCCCCGTCCGGCAATTTTGGTACTTGTACCAAATAAGGATACTCCTCGCCCACAATATCGTGGCGCGAGAACAGCCGTTTTCCAGATTCTGCAAAAAGATCTGAAGGACGGGTAGCAAATAGAAAAGGCCAAGCAGCAATGCTTGGCCTTTCCCCTTGCCTTTAAATCATTCCTGTCTTCTTGAGTGTCTTGTATGCTCCGTTCTTGTTGATAGTTTTAAGAGCTTTTGTTGAAACTTTAATAGTTATGCTTTTTGCAAGTTCAGGAATGTATAGAGTTTTCTTTTGTAGGTTAACAAACCTCCTTTTCTTTCCTCCACTGTTAAATTCCGTAGCACGCGTACGGTTACTGTAGCGTCCTCCTACTTGAGATTTTTTTCCTGTCACCATGCATTCCTTTGCCATATAGTGGGGCATGCTAACATTAATGATTAGGGAAGGCAATATAATTGTCTTAGTGGAAATTAACCTTAATTTTTAAATCTAAACCTTATGGGCGTAGACATTATTTTTCTTATCGCAATATTAGTAGTATCAGTCGTTATCCATGAGGTTTCTCATGGCTTTGCTGCTAATTGGCTGGGGGATCCAACTGCAAAACTGGCAGGAAGATTAACACTAAATCCAATAAGTCACGTTGATCCCATGGGCTCAGTCATTTTGCCAGCGATTTTAGCTATTTCAGGCTCACCGTTTCTATTTGGATGGGCAAAGCCAGTTCCGTACAATCCATACAACTTAAGGAAGGGAGGAATATGGGGGGAGTCTATAGTAGCAATAGCAGGACCCGCATCAAACATATTAATAGCATTGGTTTTTGGACTTCTTTTACAGATGGGAATAATTCCAGAAAATGCATCAGGGCTCGCCGTTTCAATTGTATTTTTAAACGTACTTCTTGCAGTATTTAATCTTATCCCAATTCCACCTCTTGATGGATCGAAAATATTCTCACAAATATTACCTAGAAACTTAGCACTTAAATATGATCAGCTGCGTGGTTTGTTGGAGCATAATATTTTCTTAGGGTTCGGGATTATAATCCTAACGCTAATGATTTTCGGTCCGTACTTCTTTTCATTCATTTCCTACCTTACTCATTTAATCGTGGGTGCTTAAAGTATGTTGGAATTTTTAAAAAGAAAACCAAAAAAGGAAACTGGAATGGACAAAGCTGTCGGCAGATTAGCAGACGTCGAAGCACGTATAAAAGGAAGAGCTGCAGAAGTGGATCCAGTTGAGGCTGCAATGGCTAGCATGACGGATGATACTCCGGTTGCTAACTCTGCTCCAATGGCAGAATCGACGCCTGAGCCAAAAATGAAAGAAGCTCCTACACAAATAGTTGAGCAATCTATGCCAACGCTTGATAAATATAGAGAGGAGGTTCCTGTGGATGAGAATACCCCAAACGCTCTTAGTATGAGTAAGGCTAAAGAGGAACCAAAGGTTTCTGAGGATATTTTTGCAGAACCTCAAGAGATACCAGCTGAAATTATTCCAGCAAATTTGAATAAAGCTCCTGAAATCAAGGCAAATGTTAGGGAGGGGACTTCTTTAGATGAAAGGATAAAAATGGCAGCGGCCACAAAAGATGATTCCGCAATGGATATTATCGAAGACGTAGTGGATGCAGTAGAAGAAGATTTACCAAAAGAAGAAATGTCTCAGAATATTATTTTAGATACGGACCCAAGAGCTAAAGAGGAGAGGAGAAAGAAGGCAGAAGGTTTGATTACTGACAAGGAGTACCACAAAGGGCTTGTGCAGATGCAAAAAGATGCACCAATGGTTCCGAAGGCTAGGCAGTTTGATGGAGTTGCAGGATCAATAAAACCATTAGAGCCTTTGGTTGTAGAGAAAAAGGATCTGGTACCTTCGTTAGAGGATAAGCCTGTTCCAGAAAATGAGAAAGTAGAGGTTTTGAATGACACAATGGAGAGAGGATACATTATGGATATAAAGAATCTTATAAATGATCCAGAAGTTTCAGAGCAGGTAGGTAGGATATTGGATAAGGAAGAACTTCGTAGAGCTATTGAAAAAGTTCCAGCGAATAGTCCTATAAAAAGGGCAGCATAGCTGTTGCTTTTATCTCCGCACCGTAGTATATTTTTGCCACTGCCCAGAGAGGCGGCTTTTGCATTATGGCAACAATAAATCAACTAGTAAAAAAAGGACGAAAAAACATCGCTAAAACAAGCAAGACGGTGGCACTTCGTCGTGGTTTTAATAGTTTGAAGAACAAGCCGTCTAAGTACCCGTCTCCATTCAAGAGAGGAGTATGTGTAAAGGTAACTACAAAGACTCCACGTAAGCCTAACTCAGCTATTCGTAAGATTGCACGTGTTCGACTTACAAACGGAATGGAAGTTACAGCCTACATTCCAGGAATGGGACACAACCTACAAGAACACTCAGTTGTAATGATCAGAGGTGGGCGAGTAAAAGACATTGGTGTTCGATACACAGTTGTTCGAGGACGACTAGATGCCGAAGGAGTTGGTGCACGACGAAGCGCACGATCTAAATACGGAAACCCTAAGCCTAAAGCAGAATAATATATATGAGACGACCACTTAAGAAAAAGCACAACATTGTAGAAGACTCAGTATATGGGTCTGTTAAAGTAACCAAGCTTATTAACTACATAATGGAGCGAGGAAAGAAGGATACTGCACGAAAGATTGTTTACAGTGCCTTTGACGAACTAAAGGCAAAGGGAGACGATCCTCTTGTTATATTTGAAACAGCTATTAAAAACGTAGCTCCTTTAATGGAAGTACGCTCACGACGTGTTGGTGGTGCTAACTACCAGGTTCCGCGAGAAGTTCGTCCAGAGCGACGTCTTTCTCTTGCACTACGATGGATCGTAGCATCAGCCAAGTCAGGAAAAGGAAATGAAATGTATAAACGACTAGCAGAAGAGATAAAGAAGGCATCTGTTGAAGAAGGAGAAGCATTTACAAAGAAAGTTAACACTCACAAGATGGCTGAAGCCAACAAGGCTTTTGCACACTTTGCGTGGTAACCCTATATTTTAAGAAGCTTCCGTATTTTAACGTCTACTTTGTCGGTAATAGTCTTAGAAGTGTTTCCTAGTGCATTTTGTGCAAGTTTTATATCAAGCGATAGGATTTTGTCACAACGCACGAAAGATTTAGCTAGTAAGCCGTTTTTCGGCGTTGGTTCAATTGATAAAAACCAATGCGAGTTATCTATTCGTCTGGTAGTTATAAAAGCAATAACTACGTGATCCCCAGACACTCCTATAATAAGAGCTGGTCTACGCTTTTCTCCCGAGAAATCTGTAAATGGAAAGTCCACTAATATAAGATCTCCCTTTTTATGCTTCATAACGCCATTTGATGTCTTTTTCACTATATAGATCGGGTTCGTCGTAAAGAAAGTCGAATGTTCCAGACGCTGCTGCAAGGTTAACTGCATCACTTACATCCTTATTATAAGTATTAGGGTAGGGGGAAATAACAACTTCTGGCTTGTTTCTTCTTCCGATAGCAACAGATCGGCCTGTTGTTTTAACAGAATCTACTATCGTACTGAGTGATTTACGTGCATTTGTTGTTGAAATTGTTTTCATATTGATATTGTACATTTTGTACAAATCGGTGTCAATGCATTGTACGTGGAGATTGAATAACAATCTTGACTATAAAAAACACTGCCAGAGCAACAGCAATATGCCAAATAAAATGCGTTCCGATTACTAGTGTATTACAAGCTTGGATATCAAGAATTCGTGCTAACAAACCCAAAAACAGTAAGCACATAATAATTGTTGCTACAGAAGTTTTATGTGACAGCAAATACAAAATCAAACCTAAGGTGATAAACAAGAAAAGATATACGAGAGAACCGTTTAAATACGGTAGTTGCTCTAGTAAAAATGCTATAGAGAATATCCCCAGTATTGAAACAACTTGATAAGAAATTCTAGTAAACAACTTTTGCGCCAGTATTAAACTGATTAAAAGAGCAAATATCCCAATTGAAACTGTATCTAATACATCACCTAACGCTATAGTGCCAAAAAGCACTACTCAATCCGATTAGTGCAATAGAGTATGGTAATAGTTTTAACAGCCAATCTTGAGTTCCTGTTTTCCTTATTAATCTGTACAGAAGTACTGCGACAATTAAAAATACAATACTGGAAATAGTATTAATTGGTTGATGAATCGCTCCACTTAACCACTCACAATATATTGTTGGATTGTCCATCATTTACATAATATCATGATAGTTTCCTTGCACTTTTCCCATTTTGGGATACTCTAATGCCACGCTCACATGTCGTGGCGTTTTTATTTTAAAAAATTATTATGGCTCGTAACTATCCACTAGAAAAACTCCGAAATTTCGGAATCGTAGCACACGTCGACGCTGGTAAAACAACAACCAGCGAACGTGTTCTTTTTTATACTGGAATGAGTCACAAGATTGGAGAAGTTCACGATGGTGAGACTGTTACTGACTGGATGGAGCAAGAAAGAGAACGTGGTATTACAATTACGGCCGCTGCTATTTCGTGTGATTGGCAACCTACTTACTCAGAAGGGGAAGACAAATACCCTCTAAACATTATTGATACACCAGGACACATCGACTTCACAGCCGAAGTTAAGCGATCTATGAGAGTGCTTGATGGTGCTGTTGTAGTTTTTGACGCCGTAGCCGGAGTTGAACCACAATCAGAAACAAACTGGCGCTACGCTGAAGAGGCAAACGTTGCGCGCATCTGTTTTATAAACAAGCTAGACCGAACAGGAGCGTCATTTGAGCGATCATACGCAAGTATTGTAGAGCGACTGTCTGACAAAGCTATTCGTTTCCAAATCCCAATTGGAGAGGAGGAAAATCATGAAGGAGCGGTAGATCTTTTAAAGATGAAGGCCTACACATTTGATGGTGAAATGGGAATGAATGTAATCGAGGGAGAAATTCCAGAAAATCTTAAGGAAGACGCCAAGAAATATCACGACGAGCTTGTAGAAAAGATTGTTGAACAAGATGAGGATGCTATGAATGCATATCTTGAAGGAAACGAACCATCATATGATGAACTTAAGGTACTGCTACGTAAGGCGGTTATCGCAAACGATGTATTTCTTGTCTACTGTGGTTCAGCACTAAAGAACAAAGGAGTTCAATTAGTACTAGACGGTGTTGTAGACTTCCTTCCAAGTCCGCTTGACCTTCCTTCAGTTAAAGGAATTGATCCTAAGACAGAAGAGGAGATTGAAAGAGCACCATCAGATGATGAGCCTCTAGCATCCCTTGCCTTTAAACTTCAAACCGACCCATTTGTAGGACAGCTTACATTCTTCCGAGTATATTCAGGAGTTGTTAAGGCTGGATCGTACGTGTATAACGCAACAACAAAGAAAAAAGAACGAATCGGACGTATTGTTCGTCTTCAAGCTGATAAGCGAGAGGAAGTTGAAGAAGTTTACACCGGAGAAATTGCAGCAGCCGTAGGATTAAAGGAGACAAAGACTAGTCACACACTTTGTGACGAAGAGAACCCTATAATTCTTGAGGAAATGACATTCCCTGAGCCTGTTGTTGCCGCACGAATTGAACCTAAGACTAAGCAAGACCAAGAAAAGATGGGTATTGCACTAAACAAACTTTCAGACGAAGACCCTACCTTTAAAGTTTCTTCCGACCCGGAAACTCTTGAAACTATTATCTCAGGAATGGGAGAACTTCACCTTGAAATTCTAGTTGACCGTATGAAGAGAGAATTTAATGTTGAAGCAGAGCTAGGTAAGCCACAAGTTGCCTACCGAGAGACTATCCAAGGAGAAAATTCTGCTGAAGTTAAATACATCAAACAAACTGGTGGTCGTGGACAATACGGACACGTTAAAATTAGAATTAAACCTCTTGAAGAAATTGAAGAGGGAGCAAAAATTGCAAAAAATACTGATAGAGAAGATCACTTTGAGTTTATTAACAACATTAAGGGTGGAATTATCCCAGCAGAATACATTCCTGCAATTAAGAAGGGTATTAAGGAGGCTATGGAGCGAGGAATTGTTGCCGGATACGCAATGGCAGACATTTCAGTTGACCTATTCGACGGTTCTTTCCACGATGTTGACTCCTCAGAAATTGCTTTCAAGATTGCAGCATCTCAAGCTTTCCAGCAAGCAGCTAAAGGTGCACAACCTGTGCTTCTTGAGCCTGTTATGAAGGTAGAAGTAACAACCCCTGAGCAGTTTATGGGAGATGTTAACGGAAACTTAAGTTCAATGCGTGGACAAGTTGAGGGAATGGACGATCGAGGTAATGCAAAGGTAGTTACTGCTAAAGTTCCGCTTTCTGAGATGTTTGGATATACCACTACGCTACGATCTATGACAGAAGGGCGCGCAAATGCGACTATGGAATTCTCTCACTATGCGGTGGTTCCACGTAATATCGCAGACGACATACAAGCCGCAAGAAACTAACAAAAAACCCGTCGAAAGACGGGTTTTTTGTTGTTCACATAACGGAAAAGAGTTGAATTTGTAGGGTGTACAATGAATGTACATTATATTTAACATAAATTATTCATGATTTCTTTACAACTTTCTAGAAAACTGATTTTTCTAATGTTTTCGGCTGCTCTTTTGGCAGTTCCTGTAGTTTCTTCAGCCGGTGGAGAAGGTGGTGGAGATTCTTGTTTTCCAGCAGGTACTCAGATTTCTCTTCCAGATGGAGATTCTGTTAACATCGAAGAAGTTAAGGTTGGAGATGTTGTAAGGTCATATGATGTTAAGACAAATTCTTTTGTTGAGGCAAAGGTTTTAGAGTTAGAATCCCCAATTAGAGAAGGGTATTATGAAATTAATGGAGACTTACTTAGAGTTACAAACGAACACCCTCTTTATACCAAAAAGGGATGGGCATCTATCGTTCCTGAAGTTACTTACGAAGATACAAAGCTAAGGCCAATTGCACAATTAGAGATTGGAGCTGAGGTATTCACAGAAGATGGATGGGTTGAAGTTGAATCAATTGAATATGTTGAAGGAGAATTACGAACTTATAACTTAAAGACAGTTGATAAATACAACGCCTTCTTTGCAGACGGTGTTTTGGCGCACAATAAAAATCATGGCGGAGGTATTGTAGATGCAGTAGTTGATGTAGTGAATGATGTTGTGGACGCTATTGGTGACGTAGTTGACGGGGTTGTAGATACTATAGGGGATGTAGCGAATGATGTTGTAGATGTTGTAGTAGACGTAGCAAACGACGTCGTGGATGTTGTTGTAGATGTTGTTGACACGATTGGCGATTTCTTAGGAGGAGATACAAATACTGGAGGGAGTACTGTTAGTGGAAATGAACTTCATGCAATGTTTGCAACCGAATTAACAAATACTGTTGGGAGCTACTCCTTCACTCAAGACGGTGTGGATTATTACTATGATGATTCAATTGGGTATAACTATGGTGGTGTTAACGAAGGGGACGAAGGGGAAGGACCTGATGGACCCGGAGGATTATGTACAGTACAATCTTGCACAATATCTAACGCTTGTGGGTCAAGCACAGGTCAAGAATGTGTAAATGGAATCGGTTCATACTCATGTAATGCTACTAATTCCGCACCTTCCAATTTAGGAGATTCTTGCACCGAGACAAATGCATGTGGTGTAGGAACAGGAACAATTCAATGTAATGGCCAGTGTAGCGTAACTGGAGCAACAATTCCTTCTGATTATGGAGATTCGTGTACTGAAACAAGTGCGTGTGGGCCTGACACAGGGACCATTCAATGTAGTGGTTCTTGTAGTACTTCTGGTGCCTCTGTTCCTTCAAATTACGGACAAGCATGTAATCCAGTTCCAGAAAATAGCTGCGGTTCTCAAAATCCAGGAACGTATACGTGTGGTGGCACATGTAGTACAACAGCACCACCAAATCCTCCAGGATATGGGACTTCTTGTCAGGAATCTAATAGGTGCGGATCTGGAAGTGTTGGAACTCAACAATGTGATGGATCCTGTAGTGAGGCTGCTCCAACGTGTGATCCTGCAACAGGAAGTGTTGCAGCACAACCACTACTAGTTCTCTCAGGAGGTACAACTTCAATTACATGGACAACTCAACTTGCTCTTGATTGTTCAGTGTCAGGAACAAACGGAGATAACTGGACTGGAGTAAGTGGTAATGAAACAACAGGTGCGATAACAGAAGAAACTACATACACACTATATTGTGTTGAAGGGGACTTTACTGACACCACTACAGTTCAAGTTGCTCCCGCCTGGCAAGAATTCTAAAAAGGAGTATTAAAAGAATGGAGAGTACTGGAACTAAGTACGGTAACTTAGAGAATATTGTTTGTTTGTAAATTATTGGAACTTCAGCAAGAGAGTAACTAAAGTCATTATCTGATGAAGTCATTTCAACTACTTCTCCAGTATTTGATATGACAAAGGAGTTTGCAAAGTTCGTTGCCTGCACCACGTATTTGTTGTTTTCAACTGCCCTGACTTTACTCATTGCAATTATTTGATTAAATAAAATCTTAGATCCTTTTAATCTAGAGTGAGATGCTAAGTTTATTATAATTCCAGAGTCTTTAGATAGGTCTCTTTGAATAAGTGGAGAATATATTTCAGAACACAGAGAGGCTGCTACGTTTATATCCCCCAGTAAAGTCGGAGTTGCCTTTTTACCTCTTCCGTATTCTTTAAAGTTACTAAAATTATCCACTCTTTCCCCTAGTCCTACAATGGTAAAGAGGAGTTGGTAAAAAATGGATAGATATTCACTCTCAGGTACAAGAAGTAGCTTGGTGTAGTGTTCTTGCTTACCGGTTGTGTGGGAGTACGTCATTACTCGTGACTTAGCAGGTTCATTTTGGGTATCAAGCCTAGAAGATCCCAAAAGAAAAGATTCATTTCTTATTGGTACCTTACTAAGTTGTTCTTCGGAGAGTAGTTTTATAAACCGCGCATCTTCGGGGATTACGATAAGGTCCAAAGAATCTTCTTTGGATGCCAGGGTAATTAATTCAGCGATTCTTTGTAAGCGAGACTCTCTATCTATTCCTCCAGATGAGAAATACGAAGATTCTGTTGTTTTTAATGCAGCAATAGTTAGTGTCTCCCCACCAATCTCTCCATTAATTGGAGTGTAGAATAGAATTGAGAGAATTACAAAAGAAAAAAGAACATATTTATTCTTATAATTGTAAGCTAAAGCAGTTCCAGCGAGCGCAAAGATAAAACCTAAGAGATACACACCTCCAAAGGATGCTAATTGTAGTAGTAGTGGACTTCCTGCAAGAATGTAGCCACTGTAGCCAAAGGTCCAGTGCGGTCCGATAACAGATTGTGGAGCTAGAGTTAGGATAAAGAAAAGTAAGGATCGTAGTATTTCTAGTAATACCCACAATGCTGGGATAAAAAGAAGGTCAATATTTGAATTTTGCTTAAATTTTACGAACAAATAACCAAATAGTGCTATTGGTAAAGCTAGAAGGAGTGAACTCAATGTCCATATAAAAAGAAGTAGTACAGCACTTATTATTGGGTCACTAATACCAATACTTGAAAGAGGAAAAGCCGAAAAACCCCAAAGAATGCTACTTCCCATAAATATAAAGCCGTAAATCCAGCTAATTTTAATGGTTTCTTCGTCCTTTTTAAGTAAATATATAAATAGAGCAAACGAAAGTACTCCTAAAGGCCATAGATATGTGGCGTTAAAGGATATGGCTGCAGATAATCCAGCAAGAATAGCGAGTTTTTTCATAGCCGAATAATAGCAAATATGTGGATATATAGAATACGGAGATATTTTGTAGTGTATTATTTAGTAAATACTTTTAATTAAACTAATATGTTCTCATTACAACTCTCTAACAAAGTGGTACTTGTCTTTTTTATAAGTTTACTTGTAGCTTTTTCTGCACCACTTATAACTTCGGCCGAGGGTGAAGGAGGTGAAGGAGGTGAAGGCGGTGGTGGCTTTGTTGAAGCAATAGGAGACTTTTTTGATGCAATAAGTGATGCAATAGGTGATGTTTTTGGAGGGGGAGGTAGTAATAATATGTCTCCAGAAGATCAGGCATTTCAATCTTTGGTAAATAATGCAACAGAGGTTGCAAATCCAGTTGGTGATTTTGTGGATTATGATAACCAGGGCCGTGCCGTATATTCAGGTGGAGGGAATGGGTTTGAAGTCGGAGTTGGAGGAGATGGTCCAGGTCCCGGCGATCCTCCAATTACAGGAGGCTCTTGCACGGTTTCTAGTTGCCCATCTGCAATAAATGCATGTGGATTCTCAGGGACCGGTAATAAATGTACCGGAGGATCAGGATCGTACGCCTGTACTGCAACAATCCCGGCACTTCCTTCATACTTAGGGACCGCTTGTTCTCAATCATTCACAGAAACTATTTGTGGAGAGAGTGTTCCAAGAACGGCGTTTGGTTCAAGAAACTGTAACAACACGTGTGTTATATCAGTTTCAGGATATCCAGAGGTGGTTAGCAATAATATATGTGACGTAAGTGTATGTCCTTCAGGTACTTCAGGAACATATCCAGATTGTGGGACGTGTCCTTCAGGCTTCTCAGGGCAGTACCCAAGTTGTTCAATTGTCTCACCTCCTACTCTTGGGGACACTGACATTTCTCTGAAAGCAAAACCTACTTTAGTTGGAGACGGACAGACTACTACAATTACATGGGCATCAGTTGAATCAACAAACTGTAGCGTTACTGGTACGAACGGCGATTCTTGGAGTGGTCGTTCGGGAAGAGTAGACACCTCTCCGATAACTGAAAAGACAGTATTTACCCTCTCTTGTACTGATTCTAGAGGGGAAAATATAAGAGACGTGGAAACAGTCTATATTTCTCCGGCCTGGCAGGAGATCTAACATCAAAAACACAAAAGAGCGCTTGACTACAAGCGCTCTTTTGATACCATGGTCCCACGCGTGTTGTGCGCTTTTTTATATTGCGTACACAGTGTATTTAATAACGTAATTATTAACTATAGGGTAGCAGTTCTCGCGACTCTACACTTGATAATTACAACTAACCATAATATTTATATGGCTGAAAATTTTGACCGTTCAAAGCCGCACATGAATGTTGGTACTATTGGTCACGTTGACCACGGTAAAACAACACTTACTGCTGCTATTTTGAACTCACTTCATCTTGCGGGACAAAACGTAACGATGAAGAATATCGATGATATCGATAACGCACCTGAAGAAAAGGAGCGAGGAATTACAATCGCCCTGTCTCACCAAGAGTACGAGACAGAAAAGCGTCACTACGCACACATTGATGCGCCTGGTCACGCCGATTACATTAAAAACATGATCACAGGAGCAGCCCAAATGGACGGTGCTATTCTTGTAGTTGCCGCAACTGATGGACTTATGCCACAAACACGTGAGCACATCCTTCTTGCTAAGCAAGTTGGTGTTCCTAAGATAATTGTCTTCTTGAACAAGACAGACATGCCTGATGTGGACGACGAAATGATCGAACTAGTAGAGGAAGAGATCCGAGAGACTCTAACTCAATACGAGTTTGACGGAGAAAACACTCCTTTCATCCGAGGATCAGCTCTTAAGGGAACTGAATCAACTTCAGTTGATGATGAATGGACAAAGAAGATTCTTGAACTTACTACAGCCATGGACGAATGGTTTGAAGTTCCAGCACGTGACACAGAAAAGCCTTTCCTAATGCCTATTGAGGATATCTTCTCAATCGAAGGACGAGGAACTGTGGTCACTGGACGAATCGAACAAGGAAAAGTTAAACTAGGAGAAGAAGTTGAAATCGTTGGTATTAAAGAAACAACAAAGACAACAATTACTGGTATTGAAATGTTCAACAAGAACCTTGATGAGGGACTTGCTGGAGACAACGCTGGAATTCTTCTACGAGGAACAAAGAAAGAGGATGTTCACCGAGGACAAGTATTGGCCGCAAGCGGATCAATTACACCTCACACTGAGTTTGAAGCAGAAGTTTACGTTCTTTCAAAAGAAGAAGGTGGACGACACACTCCATTCTTTAGTGGATACAAGCCTCAGTTCTACATGCGAACAACAGACGTGACTGGAGAGGTTACTCTTCCAGATGGAACAGAAATGGTAATGCCAGGAGACACCTCAACCTTTAAGGTTAAATTGGTAACTCCAGTTGCCCTTGATGAGAAAATGAAGTTCACAGTTCGTGAAGGTGGACGTACAGTAGGAGCCGGAGTTGTAACTAAAGTTGTTGCATAAAACACGTATTCAGCGTATTGTACGCTACGTTCTATGACAGAAACTAAGAAAACAACAAAGAAAGCAACGGCGAAAAAAGTAAGTACCGAGCGCCTACGAATTCGCGTTCGTGCCTACGAGCACAAACTGCTTGATGTTTCAGTGAAGCAAATAATCGATACCGCTTTTCGTTATGAAGCAGAAGTTCGAGGACCAGTACCACTTCCTACAGAAATTAAGAAGTATACTGTTAACCGAGCAGCATTCGTTCATAAGGATGCGCGAGAACAATTTGAGATGCGAGTACACAAGCGTCTTATCGAGATTCTTCACCCGACTCCAAAAGTCATTGAAGCCCTCACAAACATTAGTTTGCCGGCAGGAGTTTCAATTGATGTAAAGATGGTTTAATCCGTTTTGCAAAAAACCGCCCTCATAAGAGGGCGGTTTTTTGTGTTGACATTTTGTTTGAACGTGGTACAAGTGTATATATGTGACTCTGTGTTGCATAGAAAGGATGTCAAATGTCCCGGTTAATTTTTACGGCATTATTTAGCCTTCTCTTACTTGCTCCATCTTTTGCAGGTGCCGGCAAAATCGATGTCATCGCGGTCAGTGTTACTGGGCAAGGTGGAGCCACTGCCGACAGTGTGGAGGTGGCAGTGAGGAAGGCTGCCGCGAAATGCTCCAGCACCTCCAAGGGTGTTCGAGACAAGGGGCATTGCAGTGCCTTTCTTGTCAAAGCACCTCACGGTCAGTATTTAGTGGGGGGTGTATGTACCATTGGGAAGGGAACGACGAAATTCCCAACTTACGGTGCATCAAAGGCGAGTTTTCCAGCCGCAATAATTGTGGCGAAAAAGAAAACACTCAGCCTTCTGAGAAAAAACGCTAAAATCAGCTTTAGGATGAGTTCTTTGAATTGCGAGATAACGATCCGCATGCGAAAAGGACGAGTTCTGTAAGAACTGGTACTAGTGAAAATGGCCCTCGCCGGGATTTGTCTTGGCGAGGGTTAACTCTTGCACAAACAAAACTCTCATGTATACTCTTTGAGTCTTAAGGATGGCTAAGTTCCCTCGGGAACCAATGGTATGCACTGTTAACACACGGCTTACCTGCCGTGATTTTTATACATATGAAATTCATTCTTGGAAGAAAACAAAAGATGACTCAAATTTTCGACGAAGCCGGAAAGGTTTTTCCTGCAACAGTTGTTTCATCAGGACCGATAACTATAACTCAGGTTAAAGGAGAAACTGACGGGTATGAATCTGTCCAAGTTGGATTCGAAACTCAAAAAGAAAAGAACTTAAAGAAAGCGCAAAAGGGACACTTTGGTGATCTTGGAGCTTTTAAAACAGTACGAGAATTCCGAATGGAAACAGGTGAGACTAACAAAGGAGATGTTATCGATGTTACTTCTTTTGAAGTTGGTGATAACGTAACGGTTAGCGCTATAAGCAAAGGTAAAGGTAACCAGGGTGTTGTTAAACGACACAACTTTGCAGGAGGACCACGTACTCACGGTAACAAGCACTCAGAGCGTCGTCCTGGATCAATTGGATCAACTGGACCACAGAGAGTTCTTAAGGGACTAAGAATGGCAGGAAGAATGGGGTCTGACAGAATTACCGTAAAGAACTTAAAGGTTCTACAAATTGATAAAGATACCAACACATTGGTAATTTCAGGGGCAATACCCGGTCGCCCTGGAACACTCGTAGAAATACGCGGATAATATTATGAAAATAGACGTATACACACAAACAGGAAAGAAAGGAACACAGATTGAAGTATCTGACATTGTTTTCGATACAAAGTGGAATGCTGATCTAGTACATCAGGTGGTTGTAGGTATGCAGGCAAACGCTCGAAGTGCTATTGCCCACACAAAAATGCGTGGAGAAGTAAAGGGTGGAGGTAAAAAGCCTTGGAAGCAGAAAGGAACTGGACGAGCGCGACATGGTTCAAGCCGTTCACCAATCTGGAGAGGAGGGGGAGTTACCTTTGGTCCACGAAACGATCGAAACTTTGCAAAGAAGATCAACAAAAAGATGCGTGCGAAGGCACTATACAGTGTTCTTTCAAAGAAGCACAAAGATGGAGAGATTCTTTTCCTAGATTCACTAGAATTTAAGGCACCTAAGACGTCTGAGGCTAAAGCGGTACTAGCAAAACTCTCTTCAATTAAAGGATTCGAGACTCTTTCTTCAAAGAAATTTAATGCAGCATACATTGCAACACCAGAGAAGGATGTATTAGCACAAAAGAGTTTTAGTAACTTCGCAAACGTTAAACTAGGTGAGGTTCGAAACCTTAACCCGGTTGAGGCACTACGATACAAGACAATCGTAATTGTTAATCCGGCAGAAGGAGTTAAAGAGTTAGAAGAGCGATCAAAATAATTTTATGGCACTATTTGGAAAAAAAGAAGAAGAGAAGAAGGGGGCGGTAGCTGAAGTTACTACCAGTGGTAAAGAAAATATCGCTAGAGTTTTAACACACCCTCGTATTACCGAAAAGGCTACCATGGGTATTGAAAGAGGCGTTTATGTTTTCGATGTAGCCCCTGATGCTAACAAGAAACAGATTAAAGAAGCAATAAAGCTAATCTACAAAGTAGATCCAGTTAAGGTTCACGTAACTACTATTGCCAAAAAGACAAAGAGAAATGTCCGAACAGGTATTAAAGGGGTTAAATCAGGAGGTAAGAAAGCCTACGTATACCTTGCCAAGGGAGATAAGATCACTCTAATGTAAGTATGAAAAAATATAAACCAACAACACCAGGACGCCGAGGAATGACAGTCGTTTCATATAAAGAAAAAGTAACAGCAAGTAAGCCACTTAAGTCTTTAACTAAGGGAATGAAAAGAGGAGTTGGACGTAACTCACAAGGGCGAATAACTACTCGTCACAAAGGTGGAGGACACAAAAGAAAGTGGCGAGAAATGGACTTTTTGTATAATAAAAAAGGAATTCCCGCAAAGATTGAAACTATTGAGTACGATCCAAACCGAACAGCATACATTGGTCTTGCACTTTATGCCGATGGAGAGAGACGATACGTTGTAATTCCTAAGTCTGTTGAAGTTAACGATACTTTCTTAGTGGCCGATGATGCCCCTGTTAAGCCAGCAAGTCGTCTTCCTCTTGGAAAGATTCCAATTGGTACTTTTGTATACAACATTGAGATAAAGCCTGAAGGGGGCGCTAAATTAGTACGTTCAGCTGGTAACTACGCTGAAGTTATCGCACACGACGCAGGTTACACTCAACTAAAAATGCCTTCAAGTGAAGTTCGAAAAGTTTTGAGTACTTCTTGGGCATGTATTGGGGAGGTTTCAAATGACGAACACAAACTAATGAAAATTGGAAAAGCCGGACGTGCTCGGCACATGGGTATACGCCCAACAGTTCGCGGATCTGCCATGAACGCCGTAGATCACCCTCATGGTGGTGGTGAAGGAAAAGCCGGACGTGGTCACCGAAGAGCTCGTTCTAAGTGGGGTAAGCCTACAGGAAAGGGTCAGAAGACGCGAAAACCAAAGAAATATTCAAACAAGCTTATCGTTAAACGACGAAAAGTTGGAAAGAGGAAGTAAAAGAACGGTCCCCGCGATTAAGCGGGGACTCTAGCCTCAGCTTCTGTGATTACTGAGTCCGGACCGGTTTGAAGAGCCTTTAGTCGGCCCCTTAATTCAGGGAACTTTTCCCACTGGGTGGGCGTGTTCAAGGCTCTTTGAGTAAATACTATTGCAAGAGTAATAGCCTCTTCAGGTCCCACATACTTATGTGTAAGTTCAGGATCTGCATAATCAAAATCATGAGGCACTTTACAGGCTGTGATTACACCCATCTGAGATACTTCAAAAAGTGTTTGTACGGATTTGGGCATGATTGCCTCCTTTCTGTCTGAATATTACTAATATATAGAGATAACGCAAACACCATTGACTTATAACTTCAAATGCAATAGTATATGGCCCACGCCATTAGGGCGGCTTTTTATTGCAAAGTAAGACACGTACTTAACACAGGCAATATTACATACAATATGACAAGATCACTTAAAAAAGGGCCATACGTTGACCCCAAATTACTTAAAAAAATTGAAGGAAAGACTCCAGATTCTGCTGGTGTTATTAAGACATGGGCACGGAGAAGCGACATCTCACCTGAGATGGTTGGATTTGTTTTTGGAGTACACAACGGACGTGTTCACACAGAAGTTTTTGTTACTGAAGACATGGTAGGACACAAGCTTGGAGAATTTTCTCCTACCAAAACTTTCCGTCGACACGGTGGAAAGATGCAAAAGGAAATGGAGCAGAAAAAGAAAGATGCTGAGATCCAAGCAGCCAAAGCAGCCAAAGCCGCATAATTATGAAAGCATTTCTTAAAAATTACTCTCAATCACCTAGAAAGGTACGTTTAGTAGCGGATCTTATTCGTGGTAAGGATGTTGAAAAGGCAAAAGCGCTTCTAACGTTTATCGATAAGAAGTCAGCTCCTGCTCTTAAGAAACTTCTTGAATCAGCAGTGGCAAACGCTAAAGATTTGAAGAAAGATACTGAGAACTTGATTGTTAAAGACATTCGAGTAGATCAAGGTATGGAGCTACGAAGATGGCGACCACGAGCTTTCGGGCGTGCAACACCATTTCGACGTCGAAAGAGTAAAGTAACGTTGGTTTTAGGAGACAAATAATATATGACACACACAGTACACCCATACGCACATAGACTAGGAATTATCCGTGACTGGAAGTCACGATGGTTTGGTGCTACACCAAAACAATACAGAGAGAATCTTAAAATCGATACTTTTTTACGTGCTTACCTTAAGAAAAGGTTGCGTGGATTTTACGTAACATCTCTTGAAATAGAAAGAGGAGAGAAAGAGCTACGACTAACTATTAAAACTTCACGTCCTGGTATGGTTATCGGACGTTCAGGAGAAGGAACACAATCTCTTTTAGTTGATATAAACAAACAGCTTAAGAAACTAAAGCTTGGAGAAGATAAGCCAAAAGTAAAGATTGATGTTGAAGAAGTACGATCTCCTGAGTCTCACGCTGCAGTTGTTGCATACATGATAGCCGAAGGGCTTGAAAAAAGAATGCCTCACCGACGTATTCTTAAGCAAACAGTAGAGAAGGTTATGGCAAATCGCGATGTTAAGGGAGTTAGAATACTTCTTTCAGGACGTTTGGGAGGTGCTGAAATGGCTCGTCGTGAGCAAATCAAGAGAGGGCGAGTTCCTTTGCAGACTTTTAGAGCAGATATTGATTACGTTAAGGAACAGGCATACCTACCATACGGAGTAGTTGGTATTAAGGTGTGGATATACCGAGGAGACGTATTCGAAGATAAAAAATAATATGTTATTCCCAAAGAAAGCAAAACATCGAAAGTGGCAGACTAGGCGTAAGAACCCTAAGAAACTCGCACGTCCTGATACACGAGGAGTTACTGTCTCTTTTGGGTCATACGGACTTAAGGCAATGGCTCAAGCTAGAGTTACTTCAAATCAAATTGAAGCAGCGCGTAAAGTAATTGTACGAACAGTAGGAAAGACTGGAAAAATGTGGATACGTATTTTCCCAGACCGACCTATAACAAGAAAAGCAGCCGAAGTAGGTATGGGAAAAGGAAAAGGAGATCCTGTAGGCTACGTGAGTGAAGTTCGTGCAGGGCGCGTTTTGTTTGAAGTAGACGGAGTAGATGAAGAAACTGCACGCTCTGCTTTGCGCAAAGCTGGCATGAAAATGTCCATGAAGACTAAGATAGTTGAACGATAATATGATTGATTTAAAGAAAAAAAGCGTTAAAGACTTGGAGAAGCTTGTTAAAGAAAAACGAGAGGAGCTTCGTGAATTTCGATTCAAGAACGCTGGATCCCGTGTTCGTAATGTTAAAGAGGGACGAAATACACGCCATGCAGTAGCAAAGATCTTGACGGAACTTAATATGCGGAGTAAGTTAGAAAATTAATATGGAAACAAAAGGAAAAACACTACGTGGAACCGTTGTAGGAACCTCAATGGAAAAAACCGCAAAGGTTGCTGTTTCTCGCTACGTTAAGCATCCTAAGTACAAGAAGTTTGTTAAGCAAGTTAAGAAATATCTTGTGCACGATCCTGAGAATACTGCCGTACTTGGAGATAAGGTTGTAATACGAGAGTCTCGACCAATTTCAAAGAATAAGAACTTCGTAATAGAAAGCTAATATGATTCAACCACAAACAATAGTGAAAGTTGCCGATAACGCCGGTGGAAAGATTGGGCGCGTATTCAAGGTCCTAGGAG
Organism: uncultured Candidatus Saccharibacteria bacterium; assembly: GCA_964399345.1. GTDB lineage: Bacteria > Patescibacteriota > Minisyncoccia > Phycocordibacterales > UBA2100 > UBA2100. The sequence continues at coordinate 39,458 of CAYNQE010000002.1, read as the reverse complement.
GTTCAAAGCGTCGATACGCCCGTATCGGAGACGAAGTAGTACTTTCAATACAATCAGTAGAACCACGAAAGCAAGTAAAGAAGAAAGACGTGCTACGTGGAGTTGTTGTTCGACAGGTACAGCCTTTCCGTCGTCGTGATGGTTCATACATTCGTTTTGATGAAAACGCTGTTGTTATTGTTGAAAAAGACAAGAAAGAGCCTCGCGGAACACGTGTTTTCGGCCCAGTTCCTCGTGAATTAGCTGAGCGTGGATATCAAAAGATCGTTAACTTAGCCCCTGAGGTTGTATAAATATATGAAAATCAAAAAAGGAGACAAAGTAATAGTTATCGCAGGAAAGGACAAAGGAAAGTCTGGGACTGTTTTACGAGCACTTCCTACACAAGATAAGGTTATCGTTGAAGGAGTAAGTGTTGCAAAGCGTCACCAAAAGTCTCGTACGAGAGGACAAAGTGGACAGATTGTAGACAAGACTCTTCCGATTCACGTATCAAACGTATCCTTGGTTGATCCAAAGAGCGGAAAGCCAACTAGAATTGGTATTAAGCGAGAGAGCGGTAAAAGAGTTCGTGTTGCAAAAAACAGCGGAACAGTAATAAAGTAATATGCAAACAACAACAGAAAAACAAATAAAGATGTTCGATACCCTAAAGAAGCAGTTTGGCTACACTAACAAAATGCAAACTCCTAAGCTTACTAAGATTGTAGTTGCGGCAAAGGTTGGTTCTATGAAAGAGAAGAACAAGATTGAACTTGTAATTGACCGATTAGCACAAATCACAGGACAAAAACCTAAAGCAAACGTTGCAAAGAAATCAATTGCTACCTTTAAGTTAAGAGAGGGAACTGTAATTGGACACTCAGTTACCCTTAGAGGTAAAAGAATGGGAGACTTTTTAGATAAATTAATTCACATAGCTCTTCCACGTACTCGAGACTTTAGAGGATTAAACGTTAGTGGAATTGATGAGATGGGTAACTACTCAATCGGAATTAAAGAACATACCATCTTCCCGGAGGCGGCAGATGAAGAACTAAGGGATGTATTTGGTTTTGGAATTACATTTGTAACTACAGCAAAGACTAAAGAAGAAGCTGAAGCACTCCTTCGAGAGTTAGGATTGCCGATAAAGAAAGAAGAGTAAATTCTTGCATTGTACGTCAGGTGTAGTGCACTGTAATTATGAAAACTCAAATAATTCAAGCTCGTGTTGAGCCTAAGTTAAAGCGTGATGCAGAACGTATCTTTAGTGAGATTGGACTTTCTACCACAGACGCTTTTAGGGTGTTCTTGAAGAGTACGATTCTACATCAAGGTATACCGTTTAGTGTTTCTATTCCCAATAAGGAAACGCTGAAAGCCTTTAACGAAGACACAAAAACGCTTTCGAGTTATAAGGATGTAGACAAAATGCACTCAGATATTTTGTCTGGTAAAATATGAGAGTAGTAAGACCTACAAGCCACTACATTCGGGACTTTAAGCGTATTTCAAAAAGAAGGTTGGATACAAGCAAGCTTAGGTAATTTCATTTTTGATCAGAATTTCTCAGAAGAGACTTCAACTGGTTTAATGATTGACGTGACTATTTTGAATAAAGAGATTAAAAGTGTTAAAGAGAGAATTTTCCGATTTAATGATGAATTTCAGCCGTATTTCTAAACGGCTCAACCGGTTGAGCCGTTTAGAATTTGACTTACAACATATATATATCCTAAAAGTACATTTATTTAGAGGAGGAGGAATAAATGACGAATCCTATACGTCCTGTGTGGGACGAAGATCTGGAAGGTGATCTTTGGAAGAGACCCAAAGATCACGACAAAAAGCACGAACTTCCAGAATAACATCGGTCGGGCATTATTATTTTCTGCCCGACCGAGCCTTTATTTGAGCCTAATAACCTAAGTATTGTGGTATAATATACGTATGCAAAATAGTGAAATACCTAAATTTGTGGCTCCGTTTCTCTGGTCTTACGATATTAAAAAATTGGATACACAAACCCACAGACAGTTGATAATATACAACATACTTAATTTTGGCTCTAAGAGGTCAACTGACTGGCTTTTTAGTGTATATAGCAATAATGATATTCAAGAAGTACTAAGTACTACGCCTGAAAGTGTGTGGAGCAAAAAATCTCTTGCTCTCTGGTCTTTTATATTTGGAGTTTCTCCAGTGCGGGAAGCTAGATTTTCTTGAGATGTTTTATAATATTTTAGATAAAGAGAGGCAAGAAATTCTTCCACTTTTGGCTAAATTACCAGCAGGTTTTTATCTTGCAGGAGGTACTGCACTGGCTCTACAAATAGGTCATCGCGATAGTGTAGATTTTGATTTTTTTATCGATCAAGATATTGATACGAATGTACTTTTTGAGGAATTAAGAGAAGTGTTTCAGGATCACGAATTATTAAAAACACAAGAAGAAAAGAATACGTTGTCAGTGATTATAGACGGTTCAATAAAGTTGAGCTTCATGACATTTAAGTACTCACTTTTAAGTCCCCTTATCAAAGAACAATATATAAACATAGCCTCAAAAGAAGATATCGCTTGTATGAAGCTCTCTGCTATTACTTCACGTGCTACACAAAAAGACTATATAGATATATTTTTCTTACTTAAGGAATTTTCGTTATCAGAGTTACTTACACTTACAAAGCAAAAGTTCCCAAGTTTAGATGAGAACGTTGTATTGAAAAGTTTAGTTTTTTTTGAAGATGTTATAAAGGAACCGATTAAGTTTACTGTGGGTAGTGAAGTAGATTTTAGAGAAGTTGAAAATAAACTTAAGGAGGCAGTAAAAGGAATTGGTTTTTAACTTTTCTTTAAGATATATGTAGGCATATACCCGTTGACTTCCCACTCCATTTTAGGTAATATGCTCGCACCTAAAAGGAGTCGACAATTCATAGTGTAAGCAGGATTACACAAACACTTGAATGAATGACCCTTTAAAAATGGGTCAATTTTAATTTATGGCAAAAAAGTCAATGATCGCAAGAGCAGAAAAGACACCGAAGTTCAATTCGCGTGTCGTTCGTCGTTGCTTTAAGTGTGGACGTCCACGAGGCTATATGCGAGCGTTTGACCTGTGTCGTATTTGTTTCCGAGAGGAAGCGTTAGAAGGACACATTCCCGGAATAAAAAAATCATCATGGTAGGAGACCCAATAGGAGACTTCATAATTCGTCTAAAGAATGCAGGTGCCGTAAAGCACGAGACTGTTTCTATACCATTTTCTAAAATGAAAATGGCAGTAGCTGAGACTCTTAAAGAGAACGGATACATCAAGAATGTTGAAAAACAAGGAAAGAAGGTTCGAAAGACTATTCACGTCGAATTAGCGTACAAAGAAGACGGAACTCATCGCATTGATGACGTTAAAAGAATTTCAAAGCCTGGGCGCCGTGTTTACAAAGCATCCAATGAGCTTTTCCCAGTACGATACGGAAACGGACATCTTGTCCTTTCAACACCTAAAGGGATTATGACTAACATACAGGCTCGTAAGGAGAAAGTTGGTGGTGAGGCTTTATTTGAAATTTACTAATATGAGCAGAATCGGAAAACAACCTATTATAATCCCAGAGGGAACAGAAGTAACTGTTTCGGATAATATTCTTACCGTAAAAGGAAAGGGAGGTGAACTTACCAAAAAGATTCACGAGGCTGTTTCTATTGAAGTTAAGGAAACTGAGGTAATAGTTACTCCAAAAAATGAAACAAGACTCTCACAAGCACTTTGGGGAACTTTTGCATCTCACGTTTCAAACATGGTTGCAGGAGTGAATGAACCTTTTGAAAAGAAGCTTTCAGTTGAAGGGATTGGATATAAGGTAGCCCTTGAAGGGAATACATTAAAGCTTCAAGTAGGATTTTCACACCCAGTTGAACTTACAGTACCTGAAGACATAACTGTTGAGGTTGAAAAGAACCAAATCAGCGTTAAAGGAGTGAGTAAAGAAAATGTTGGACAATTTGCTTCTGAGATTCGTGCCGTTAAGAAGCCTGAACCTTACAAAGGAAAGGGAATTCGATACGTTGACGAAATAGTACGACGTAAAGAAGGTAAGAAGGCAGCTGCTTAATATATGGATACTAAAGAAAAAACATTACGAAGAGTTAGGCGACACAATAGAGTTCGATCAAAAGTTATCGGTACTGCTAAACGTCCACGTCTTGCTATCTTTCGTTCAAACACAAAGATTGACGCTCAGTTAATTGATGATGGTAAGGAAGTGACTCTTGCAGCCGTTAGTACTTCAATCCAGAAAGGGAAGACTCAGAAAGAGCGAACAATTGAAGCAGGAGCCGCTATTGCTGAACTTGCTAAAGGCAAAAAGATAAAGGAAGTGGTTTTTGACCGCGGAGGATATCTTTATACAGGTAACATTAAAGCTTTTGCGGACGCGGCAAGAGAAGCAGGACTTAAATTTTAATATATGACAGACGAGAAAACATCAACAAAAGAAGTAGAAAAGCGAATGCCTCGTAAGCGTCCTACTAATAGGCGCAAGAAGAGCGAACGTTTTGACCGTACTCCTGAGTTTGCTCAGAAGATAATTGGTATTCGTCGTGTTACTCGTGTGATGGCCGGTGGTCGTCGATTTAGCTTCTCTGTTGCTATGGTTATCGGAGACAAGAAAGGAAGAGTTGGAGTTGGAACCGGAAAAGCAGGAGACACGGCTCTTGCAATCGAAAAAGCAATTCGAAATGCTAAAAAGAATATGATTACTGTAAAGAGAACAGAATCAAACTCCATTGCACACAATGTTGATGCAAAGTATGGCTCAACCTTAATTCAGATTCGACCAGCACAAGGTAGAGGTCTTGTTGCAGGAGCGTCAGTTCGAACCGTACTTGAATTAGGAGGGGTTACTGATATTACTTCAAAGATTCTTTCCCGAAGTAAAAACAAGACAAACATTGCACGCGCTACGATTATTGCGTTACAAAAACTAGAAAAATAATATGACTGGATTAAATTCACTTACAAAAAGCCCATCTCAAAAAACAAAGCGACGAATAGGTCGCGGTGGAAAGTGTGGTAAAACTGCAGGACGTGGTCACAAAGGGCAGATGCAACACGGAGGACACGGTGTTCGACCAGAGCTTCGTGACATGATCAAGAAGCTTCCTAAACTACGTGGACACGGTATTAACCGCTCTCGAACGGTAAACAGCTCTAAAGTAGCACACACTCCAGTTAACCTAACTAAACTAGAAGAGGCCTTTAAGGCAGGAGAGGTAGTTAGCCCAACTACACTTGTAGAAAAGGGAATAGTGAGTAATAGTGCAGGAAGAGCACCAAAAGTGAAAATCCTAGGAACAGGAGAACTTAAGATAAAACTTACAATTGAAAAATGTGCAGTATCTAAGACTGCAATAGCTGCAATTGAAAAAGCAGGGGGTGAGATAAAACATGATTAATACTTTTTTCAGAAAACTAAAGCTAGTAGTAAAAGACGAATCATTGCGTAAGCGTATCCTATTCATGTTAGGAGCATTAATCGTGTTTCGTATTTTAGCTACAATTCCAATTCCAGGAGTAGATGTATTAAGACTTGAAGAATTCTTTTCAAACAACCAATTTTTAGGACTTCTTAACCTGTTCTCAGGAGGTGGTCTATCAAACCTTTCGATAGTTATGATCGGAGTAGGTCCGTTTATTACTGCGTCAATCATTATGCAGTTGATGACGGTACTTTCTCCAAAAATGAAGGCTATGCACCAAGAAGAGGGTGAGGCAGGACGCGCTAAGTTCACGCAATGGTCACGTTATCTAACGGTACCTCTTGCGTTTATGCAGTCATTTGCCTTTTTAACACTATTACAACAAAACGGAATCGTTCCGCCACTTGAATTCTCAGCAATGATGACTAACGTGCTGGTTATTGCAGCAGGATCCATCCTTCTTATGTGGATTGGTGAACTTATCACCGAATTTGGTATTGGAAACGGAGTTTCTTTGATAATTTTCGCAGGAATCGTTTCAAGTCTTCCTGGTGCTGTTAGTCAGTTGGTATTTACATTTGATGTATCACAGATTCCACTTTATCTAGGATTTGCTGTTGCATCTACTGCTGTTGTTGCAGGAGTTGTGTTTATAACAGAAGCCGAACGCCCAATTCCAATAACGTACGCTCGTCAAACTAGAGGATCAAAACAATCTGGTGGAGTTTCTACGTACTTACCGATTAGAGTAAACCAAGCTGGTGTTATTCCAATTATTTTCGCACTTTCAATATTACTATTTCCACAAGTGATAGCCGCTTTCTTTGCAAACAGTGTAGTTCCATTTGTAGCAAATGCGGCAAATGCTGTAGTTAATGGCCTTGCTAATCAGTGGATCTACGGTGCTCTATACTTTGCAATGGTGTTCTTCTTCACATATTTCTATACAGCAGTTACATTTGATCCAAACCGTATTTCAAATAACTTACAAAAAAGTGGTGCCTTTATCCCTGGGATTCGTCCGGGTGAGCAAACTACAAGTCATGTTGCCGACATTGTAACTCGCATTACATTAGTTGGAGCTCTCTTCCTAGGAGGTATTGCCGTTCTTCCCGTTATCATGCAGGGAGTTACAGGTATAACTACACTAACTATTGGTGGAACAGCGTTACTGATTGCAGTTTCTGTTATTCTAGACATTGTTAAGAGAGTTGAAGCGCAGATTTCTATTCGGGAGTACTAGATATTTTCTATATTTTAAGGTATATAAGGCAGTTGAAACAAGTGCGAAAGGGCACGTTATGGATTTTCGAAGGACCTTCTTAGCGATTTTTGCAGCAGGATGGGCATTATGTTCAGTAATTGTGTTTGTGCCAGTAATCTCTTCGGCTCCCCAAAGCCTGAATATGGCAGAGAGGGTAATCGGAGCTACTCTAATCTCTTTGTTTGCGCCGATTGTTCTAGTGAAAGTGTTGACACACAAGACCGCAGCACAAGAGTAAGATGGTAACTAAGATGTGCAACACATGCGGAGACGTTAAATACGTCTGGCCTGAGATGGCAATTGCGGACCTTGTCCTGATTGCAATCAGGAGGCAATAGATCGCCTCCAGGAGAGCCGCGAACGCGAGTCCAGAGATGGACCCGCATTCTTGGATCTACCAGGTCCGATGTTCACACTTGATTTTAAGCCCCGCGTATTTCTTTCGCGGGGCTTTTGATATACTACTCTCATGAAAACAAACATTGTTATTATCTCAGGCCCATCTGGTGCGGGGGAGGATTCTGTAATTGAAGGTCTTCAAAAACTTACAACAATAACACGGGTCATAACAACAACTACAAGGAAAAAAAGAGAAGGAGAATCTGAAGGTAATCCGTATCACTATATTTCAGTTGAAGAGTTTGAAGAAAAGATTAAGGATGGCGAAATGGTTGAATGGGCGCGTGAATATAATGACAATCTCTACGGTGTAACACGCGAGGAACTTGAAAGGGTTAATAAAGCACCTGGAATTGGCGTATGGAAGATTGAATACAAAGGAGTACTAACTGCAAAAGAAAAGTTTCCTGAAATTATTTCAATTATGATAACCGCGACGCCGGACGTTCTGGAGGCTCGAATTCGACGTCGCGATCGAGCTACAGAAGAGCATATTGCAAAGCGTATGAAATATACGAAGGAGTGGCTACACCACACTGATGCGTATGATTACATAGTCGAAAACAAAGAAGGAAAGCTAGAAGAAACAATTAGCGAAGTTATGGACATTCTTAGTAAAGAGAAGTATCTTTAGGTCAATGAAAACACCAATAACAGTAATATTTTTTGGAATACAAGGTTCAGGAAAGGGAACTCAGGCCAGGCTTCTAAAGAAGTATCTAGATGAGCATACAGAGACTAATACTCTGTATCTTGAAACAGGGCAACTTCTTCGTGAGTTTATGTCCCAGAGCGGATTCACAAACGAGATTGTGAAAAAGGAAATTTCCGATGGAGAGCTACTCCCTTCTTTCATGCCGGTTTACGTATTAGGGCAGGAAATGGTTGAAAACTTCACAGGGGAAGAGAACTTGATTTTTGATGGGGCGGCAAGGCGCGAAAACCAGACCGTAATGATCGATTCAATGATGAGATTATACAAACGTAATCCCTATCACGTTGTTACTATCGACCTAGACGAAGATACTGCAACAGAGAGACTCTTAGGTAGGGGAAGAGGAGATGATTCTGAAGAAAACATACGAAAGAGAATAGGTTGGTCAAAAGAACACACAAAAGCCATTCTAGAAAAGTTTGAAAGCTTTGATTGTAAGATACATCATGTCGATGGAGCACCTTCAATTGAAGAAATTCACAAAGACATTGTCAAAAAACTACATGATAGTTAAAACACAACAAGAAAGAGAAGCTTTAGTTGAAGGAGGAAAGATATTAGCGGAGATACTTTTTAAAGTAGGAGAGAGATGTACTGTAGGAACCACGTTAATTGAACTAGACTCTTACACTCGTGAATTAATGGAAGAGAATTCCGTTAAGCCTTCTTTTTTAGGTATTGGAAGTCCGCCGTTTCCCGCTGTAATTTGTATTTCAGTAAATGAAGGTGTGGTTCACGGTATTCCAGGAAGTTATGATCTTAAAGAGGGAGATATTTTAACGCTAGACACTGGAATTTGGCATAAAGATCTTTGTACTGATTCAGCGATAACAATAGGGGTTGGGAATATCTCGGATAAGGATCAAAAATTAATTTATGCTGCCCTTGAGACACGCGATGCACAAGTTTCTGCTGCAATTGTTGGAAACACCGTTGGTGATATTGGTTACGCATCAGAGCAAGTATTAAAAAAACACGGATTCAATTCTCCACAGGAATTAGGAGGACACGGAGTAGGAAAGGAAGTTCACGAACCTCCGTTTGTTTCAACATACGGGGCTCCTGGTACAGGACTTGTATTAGAAGAAGGAATGGTTTTAGCACTTGAGCCGATACTCGTTGGCGGTAAGGGGGATGTAAAACTAATGGATGATCAATGGCTCTACGAGACGATTGATGGTTCAAGGAGTGCACAGTTTGAACATACTGTAATTGTTGGAAAGAACGAACCGCAGGTGTTAACAGCACACGAAGAATAGACGGAGCACGGTATAATACGTTCATGGCAACCCTTGAGCGTTTTTCTACACCTGAACAAGAACTCGAATACCTTCGAGAGAGAGTTCGAATAAAAGAAACTGAACTAGAAGTCGATAAAGATCCTTTTGAAAAGGAGCGCTTAGCAAAGCGTGAGGTTAGTCACTACCAGGATGTTCCTTCAGAACATGTTCTGGAAGAAAAGTACGAAATGCCCGAAACAACAATACTCCAAGAGACTCTGCGGCTTGAACCTGAAGAACACGATGTTCAAGTTGATGAGTTACTACGAATTGTTCAAGAAAGAGGAATAAAAAACACCATGAAAGTGGTGAGCAAGATGAATAGCGCGCATCTTGAAGATGATTTACACCGCGCATTAGTTCGCTACGTTGCAGAAGGCCTTCCTTCAGAGTTAAAATCAAGTTCTGAAGTTCATAAATCAATCGACACCGTTTTATATGAAGTCTCTCTGGCTTCACAAACAGTTGAAGATCAAGACAAAGAGCTTGAACGGCTTTTGGCTGCAATGGAGCAGTTCTATTTAGGAATGTTGAGTGCAATTCACAAAGGCGGAAGCTTTACAGTTGAAATTGCAGTAGCAGAAGGCGGTGAAGAGGTCATATTCTATGTTGCTGTCCCAAGAAAAAACGCAGACTTATTCCAAAAACATATTATTGCAACTTTCCCCAACGCACACATTGAAGAATCCCGAGGAGATTACAATATATTTACTGACGGAGGGTTCCATGTTGGCTCTTACGGACAACTTGAAAAAGCACCAGTGTACCCAATCAAAGGCTATGAGGAATTTTCACACGATCCATTGAATATAATTCTTTCGGCATTTAGTAAGTTAAAAAAACACGGAGAAGGAGCTGCCATCCAGTTTGTTATCGGAGACGACGGAGATGTTTACAGCAAACAATACAAAAGCATATTAGATAATATTCGAGGGGGTAAAAAAGCAGGCAAGGCCATTAAGCACGGCATGTCTCCGTTCTCTGAGGCAATGGATGTTGCAGGAGCGTCTCTTAAAGATGCAGTTTTTAATACAAAGAAAGATCCAAACAAAGAGAAGGTTGTGGATGAAATCGCCTTAGAGAACATAACAAGAAAGGTTAATAGCCGTATTGTTCCAGTTAACATTCGAATTATAGCCTCAGCACATGAAGCACAACGTGCGGAGGAGATTATGGAAACTATATCTTCGGCGTTTAATCAGTTTGAAGAACCTCAGGGTAATTCATTAAGCTTTGTTCAGCAAAATGGGGCGGCCTTACGAGAATTTTTACACGCGTTTACTTTTAGAACGCTTAATACTAAAAAAGTTTTACCACTTTCAATTAGTGAACTCACGGGAATGTATCACCTAACAGGCAAGGGAGTATCTTCTTCAAGAGAATTAAAGCAAGCTCGATCAAAACAGGTCGCTGCACCAATTGAAGTTAATTCTGAAGGGATAATCTTAGGAAAGAACATGTTTGGAGGAGGAGAAACCCCTGTGCACTTTTCTCGTGAAGACCGAATGCGTCATTTCTATGAAATTGGACAAACAGGAACAGGTAAAACTAACCTGATGAAGAATATGATTATTCAAGATATCCAAAATGGAGAAGGTTGTTGCTATATCGATCCTCACGGGTCAGATATTGTTGATGTCTTAGCTGCAGTTCCACCTGAACGCTACGACGATGTTATATATTTCGATCCTGCACACATGGAAGCACCGATGGGACTTAATATGATGGAATTTAATCCAGAATTTCCCGAACAGAAGACATTTGTTGTTAATGAAATCTTCAGTATCTTTGAGAAGTTGTTTTTGGAAAAGTCTCCAGAGTCGCTTGGGCCAATGTTTGAACAATACTTCAGAAACGCTGCCATGCTTGTTCTTGAAGGAATGCCGGCAGGTACTGCAACGATGGCAGATATTCCAAGAGTGTTAGCTAATACCGAATTTAGGCGCTCCCTTATCGCTAATTCTAAAAATGTAATGATTAATCAGTTCTGGAATGAAATAGCAGAACAAGCAGGAGGCGATGCTTCTCTTGAAAACATTGTTCCCTACATTACTGCAAAGACGGATATCTTCTTGAGTAACGACACAATGCGTCCGATAATAGCTCAATCAACATCTGCATTTAATTTTAGAGATATAATGGATAACAAGAAGATTCTTCTGGTCAATCTTTCAAAAGGAAGGCTTGGAGAGTTAAACTCAGAACTTCTTGGGCTGATAATTGTAGGAAAGTTCTTACAAGCTGCACTCTCTCGCGTAGATGTAGTAGCCTCAGGCGGGCAAATTTCAGATTTCTATCTATACATAGATGAATTCCAAAACTTTACCACTCCTTCAATTGCAACTATCCTGTCTGAAGCACGAAAGTATAGGTTGTCTTTAAACATTGCTCACCAATTCATCTCACAGCTTGATGATCGGATAAAAGATTCAGTTTTTGGAAACGTTGGAACGAAATGTGTCTTTCGCGTTGGAAATGAAGACGCTCAATTTCTTGAAAGCCAGTTTCAACCAGAGTTTAATGCACCAGACATAGCAGGGTTAGATAACTTTAACGCATACATTTCACTTTTGGTTGGCGGTAAGCCCGTAAGACCATTTAATATGGTTACACTTCCTCCTATGGAAGTGGATTTTGAAAAAGTAGAACAGTTAAAACAAATGTCTTATCAGAAATATGGACGTAATAGGGAGGAGGTTGAAGCAGAAATTGCGATGAAGTATAAATAGAGAACCCCCGTCTTTTGGGCGGGGGCTCTGGCTGACTTAAATTAAGCCAATTTTTTTTGCAATTTCTTCAAAGGCTGCGATTTCCGGCCCTTTCATATCCCAGGTTACCACCTGAAATTCTGAACGAATACCAATTGGTTTATCTGAACCGAGGCTGCCGAAGATGCTTATCGTTGAAACATCTAAAACATTTTTTACGGCGCCATGTTCATTCATGGATCGACTAAGCGCCTCTTGGTCCATGCACTTAAGAACACGCGCTTCAAGAACGCATAGGAAGCGCGCAAGATTCTTCAAATGATCCGGTAATTCACCAAGAATCTCATCACTTTGCATAAGTTTTGGAAAAGTGTTTGTGAAATTTTCGTGCAGGGCCTCGCCGTTTAACGTCCACAAAATTTGTTGAGCGATATCTGGATTTGTTACGTGATTTTTATCGTGCATTGTGGCCTATCCTTTTCTATTAGCCGTTTGTCTAATGAGACTTTAATATAGATATCAATCTCTGTCAACTTATGGGCGGAACTCTAAAGATATGCTAAAGTACCCTCTATATTTTTAAGAATTTCAATATGGCAAACAAGAACGAAAGAACACTGGTTATAATAAAACCCGATGGAGTACAACGCTCTTTAATAGGGGAGATTTTAAAGCGACACGAAGCGATCGGCCTGAAGTTGGTAGGTACTAAAATGCTTGTTCCAACTGAGGAGAAGATTGAACAGCACTACACTCTAGATCCAGAATGGAGACGAGTTACCGGGGAGAAAACTATTGCAGGATACAAAGCAAGAGACTTAGAGCCACCTTCAGAGGATCCGCTTGAAATTACAGCAAAGATTCTAGAAGGACTTAAAAAATACATGACAAGTGGTCCTGTTGTATTTTTTGTTTTTGAAGGAGTACACGCAGTTGAAATCGTGCGAAAGATTGTTGGTGGAACTGAACCTCTATCATCTGATGTGGGAACAATTCGCGGAGACTACGTTTTGGATTCATACCAACTTGCAGACACAGACGAAAGAGCGTTACGTAACTTAATCCACGCTTCAGGATCACCAGAGGAAGCGGAGAAAGAATTAGCACACTGGTTTGAAGAAGGAGAGCTTATAGACTACAAATTAGTACAAGAGCAAATGCTCTACGACGTTAACTTAGACGGAATTCTTGAGTAGTGATATAATGAAAAAGCAGTAGGGCATTCCTGCTTAATTGCACTTTTCAGGGAGATCGAATCGTTTGATACTTCGTATCATTCTGAGATCACCCACCTGGTCTTTCCAGGTTTGCCCACTGCATACAAAAGCCCGTTCATGTAACGGGTTTTTGTGTGTGTTAATATTTAGCTATGAAATCCAAATTGACGTTCGTAGGAGGTGCAGGAACAGTAACGGGTGCTAATTTTCTGTTCGAAACAGGGGGAAAGAGAATCTTAATAGACTGTGGAATGCTTCAAGGAATTGGAAAGGAAAAGAATTACGACGATTTTGAATACGATCCTTCTAATATAGATATTTTGTTTGTAACCCACGCTCACTCCGATCACATTGGGCGTATTCCAAAATTAGTTAAAGACGGATTTAGAGGAGAGATATTTTCAACTCCAGCTACACTTGATTTAACTGAGGTTATGTTTGAAGATGCTGTTCGAATTCTTTCACAAGAGGCAAAAAAAATAGGGATTGAACCCTTGTACAAAACTGAAGACTCTAACTTAGCACTTTCGCTTTGGAAAACTCACGACTATCATAAAGAGTTTAATATTGGAGATAATATAGAGGTAACATTTTTAGATGCAGGACACATTCTTGGAGCTTCAATGGTTGAGTTTGTTCGCGGTGGAAGGAAGTTTGTAGCAACGGGGGACTTAGGAAACTCTCCGGCACCACTTTTAAAAGATACTTTTGTGGTTAAAGACGCAAACTATATTTTAATGGAGAGTGTATATGGTGATCGTGTTCATGAAAACCGTGATGATAGGGTGGAATTGTTAAAACAATCTTTGTTAAACATAAAAGGGACATTACTAATACCTTCTTTTGCAATGCAAAGAACACAGCTTTTGGTTTATGAGATAAACAAGATGATAGAAAGCGGAGAGGTTCCAGAAATTCCTGTATATTTAGACTCACCATTGGCGAGTAAGGTAACAGATGTATACAGAAACTATACACATCTATTTAACGAACGTGTTATTAAAGAAATAGAAGGAGGGGATGATATTTTTGATTTTCCTCGTTTTAAGGTTATCGATGAGGCTAGGGAATCAAAAGGACTATTAAAGGCACCTTCGCCTAAAGTAATAATTGCAGGTTCTGGTATGTCTGTTGGAGGAAGGGTATTAATGCACGAGAGCGATCTACTAGGAGACGCCAACAATACAATTCTCTTTGTGGGCTATCAAGGTGCTGGAACCCTTGGAAGAAGAATTCAAGATGGAGAGTCTCCCGTTAGGATAAACAAGAAAAAGGTTGTTATAAGAGCAAAGAAAGAAACGATTCGAGGATTTTCTGCTCACAAAGACAGAGAAGGTCTTATCGAATTCGTTGAAAACTCAAAAGATTCATTGGAGGAAGTGTTTGTTGCAATGGGAGAGCCAAAGTCGTCACTCTTCTTAGTTCAAAGACTTAGGGATTTCCTTGGAGTCAACGCACGGGCGCCTGAACAGGGAGAGGTAGTTGAGATGGATTTCTAATATGAGGATAATTATTTCAATAATATTAGTTTTAGTTCTTGGAGGACTTGGTTTTACCAAGGTTAATTCATTGCAAGAAGAAATTAATCAAAAAGACGTTCTTCTTTTAGATTACGAAGATAGATTGGTTGCACAAATTGAACAAGTCGAAGCTCACAAAGAATTCATAAGAGTTTTAAGAGAACAATCAGATGCTTCCGCGTACGATTTTTCATATATGAAGAATTTGATTGAAGGTGCAACTCAGACAGTTGAGGATATTAAAAAACTTGAAGAAGCAGATAAAGAATTGCTGGCGAAATATTCAAAGATCTTTTTCTTAAATGAACACTACACTCCCGGGAGTCTTGCATACATTCCGGATGACTTTGTTCTCTCAGATAAAAAGTTAGAAATTCATAAAGAAGTCCAACCTTTTCTTGTAGATATGCTTAACAAAATGAAGGCTACGGGGTTGAAACCTTTCGTTGTTTCTTCATTCCGTTCTTTTAATTATCAAGAAGATCTAAAGGATAGGAACGTAGTTACATTCGGAGAGGGAACAGCGAATCAGTTCGTTGCAGATCAAGGGTATTCAGAACATCAGTTAGGAACCACAGTAGACATCGGAACTAGCGCTGATTTGCTCAAATTTGAGCCCACAGACGAGTATAATTGGCTTGTGAGTAATGCGTACAAACACGGATTTGTGCTCTCATATCCAAAAAACAACGATTATTACGAATTTGAACCCTGGCACTGGAGATTTGTTGGAGTTGCGCTTGCAACGGAGCTTAAAAACCAAGGAAAATACTTCTACGACCTGCCTCAAAGAGAGATAGAGGCGTTTAGGTTGGAGATGTTTGGTAGATAACAGAATCGCCCGAAAGATCGGAGGATCTGCCGGGCGATTATTCTTTGCGCATCTCTTCACGCCAGTTTGGTGTAAACGAAGGAAGTTTCTTCGTTTCTGTTACGGTTGCACCCACCACAAAGGCATGAATAGCGAGTTCTTGGATTGTTATTTTGCCCTTCGTTTGAATTGCGATTACGATAGCCCAAAAAAGAAACCATCCAATTGCTAATCCAATTAATATTCCGAATGCCAGCATTTGAGATACCTCACTTATTTAATGTTTACCTGTTTACAGTAAACAGCATGGTTGTCTTTTATGCAATAACAAAAAACCACCCTCACGGGTGGCTCTTTGTTATTTTACTACCTCAACAATTCGTTTAAAAGTTTCTGGCTCAGAGTGTGCAATCTCTGAAAGCACTTTACGGTTTAGTGTGATCTCTCTTTTTGTAAGTGCATCAATGAATTTACTGTACGTCATTTCAAGAGGTCGAAGTGCAGCGTTTAGTTTAACTGTCCAAAGACGACGGAAGTCTCCCTTTTTCTTTCTTCGGTGAGAAAAAGCGTGGTTTCCTGCGTGTGCTATTGCCTCACGCGCTTGTCGTTCTTTAGTTGAACGGCCAAAGCGGTAACCCTTAACGCGTTTAAGTACGTTCTTTCTTGTCTTTAATGAAGTTGTTCCTCTTTTTACTCTTGCCATATATTATTTGTTAGGTAGAAATCTACTCTTTTGTTTGTTTGTCATGGAAAGAAGAGCTGATCGTTTCTGAGCCATCTTCTGGTTTCCAGACATCTTTGCATTAAAGTGGTTTTGTCCAGGCTTACGAACAACTAACTTGCCGTTCTTAGTAACTCGTATTCGTTTTGAAAATGATTTATTTGTCTTCATGTTCCTTCTTTTTACCGCTTTTATCTGGTTCGATAACAACAGTTAGCCCTTTTGGGCTTTTCTTTATATCGTCGGCTATCTTATATGATTCAGGGATGATTGCAAGGAATCTTTCAAGCCTTTCTTTAAGAAAGCTGGGTTCCATGTATTTGTACCGTCCCCATAAGAAGAGATCAATTTTCGCTCGGTGGCCTTGAACGAGCCAGTCTCCTACCTTTTGAGCCTTACGATTTAAGTCTCCTTCTTCTGTACCGATCTTAACTTGGACTACTTTTGTCTCGGTAACATGCGACTTAGCCTTGATGGCTTTTTCTTTCTTTTTAAGCTCGTACTTGTACTGTCCGTAGTCGGTAATCCGAGCTACAGGAGGCTTAGCTTTAGGAGAGACTTCAATGAGGTCTAATCCTTGCTCTTGGGCCATCTTAATAGCATCACTAGTTGGCATAATATCTAGGTTTTCACCATCATTACCAACAACACGTACCTCTGATACGCGGATACCTTCATTAATTCGTACTTCGTCTTGCATTATATATAAGAAACGCCCAAATGGACGTTTAAAGACTATACCACGCGGTATTATTGGTTGCAATATAGGTGACGCCCCGTCGTGAGAAGGGGCGTCTGTTATTTCAAGGGAAATTTTTCCATCATCTTTTTTTGCACATCTGCTTTAGTTTGTGCGACAGATTCGTTACCTCCAGGTTTTGCGATCTCTCTAAGTAGTAAGCGAATCGCTGCGTCTGGGTGCTTTCTTGTACTTGGCCCACATGCGCGGGCAAGCGCATTTAGGGTGTCCTCGTTCAGGTAAACAATAGAGCCGTTTTTCATAACAACCCTCCTTCCTGTATTTATAGTCTCACAAAGAAAGGGTGTAGTCTACCCAAACTTTTTCAGTTCTTTTGCAAAATCGTGTTCAAATAGTTGCCACATAGATAGGAAGAAGGCTGTTATAACAGGCCCTATTATTATTCCCGCTATTCCAAAGAGTGAAAGTCCTCCCAAAACTGAAAGTAATATTAATACATCAGACATTTGTGCTTCTTTTGCAACCAATACTGGACGAAGAAGGTTATCAATTAAGCTAATTATAACTACTCCAACGGCTAACACCGTAACTCCTTCCCAGGTACTTCCTGACATAAGAAGAAGTAATCCCGCCGGTAGCCAAACAATAGCGGGTCCTACTGCAGGAATTAAGGCAAAGAGTCCCATAACAAAAGCCCAGAGTGCTGCACTTTCTATTCCAACACTTAAGAACAATATTCCACCAATGACACCTTGTATGACGGCTATTATAAAAGTCCCCTTAAACATTGCATGAACAATTGAAACAAAACGGTTGAACAGCATCTTTTCTTTGGTATCACCCAATGGAAGTGCTTCCATTATTCTTTTTCCAATATGCTCACCGTCTCTTAGGGTAAAAAACAATATATATAGAGTAAGTAGGGTAGCAATTATTGTTCCGGCCGTAGCCCTGCCAATGTCAAAAGCGTAAGTTCCTATTTGTTCGCTAATCTTTTGAGTGAACGATAGGATCTCTACTTCAATTTTTGTGGTGTCTACTCCGTATTGTTCAAGTGGTGCTAGTGCGTTTTGTACTTGTGTTAATACATTGACGGAGCCGTTATCCAAAGTAAGCTGTGCATAAAGTGAGACTGCCTCCTCAGTAACTAAAACCCCTAAAATATATATAGGAACGATAACAACTGTCATAATAAACAGTATTGTAACTAGTGAAGAAAGGGAGGCTTTGTTTTTAGTGTAGGAAAGTAGTTTTTTGTATACAGGGTGGAAAATAATAGCTAAAACTATTGCCCAGAAAATAGGTAACAAATATCCGCTTATCAACCAACCAAAAAGGTAGGTTGCAGCGATCATTAGGAAAATAAAGAGCCCCATTTGGATAGCTTTAAAATGCATACGTATAAGTGTAGCACATGATATAATTTCCCCGTGAATAAATTAAAAGAACAAATAATAAATTTTGATTGGTCACTTAAATCGATTATGAAAGCATCAATTGCTTTTGTAATTGTTGTAGTTGCCCTTTCAATAGCAGTAGGGGCATTTAATTTTTTAACTAAAGGAGATAACTTTACTAAACAGGTATTCCAAATGGATGGATTTGCAGGTGGAATGGAGAAAATGGTTAGTTCGTTTATGGTGGAACCAGCTTTTGACCAAGCAGGCGCAGATGCTGAAGAATATGAGCGGCGAAATTACAATGCACGATACGAAACGCGGAAGTTTGAACAAACTTGTACAGCAGTTAGTGACTTAAAGCCACTTGAGCATGTTGTGTTTAGTAGCTCGAATAAAAGTGAGGACTGGTGTAGCTATAATTTCCAAGCAGAAGTTGAATATGAAGAGGAGATAATTGCAGCACTTAAGGATCTTAACCCAAGAGACTTCAGTATTAACACAAGTACTCTTGAAAGAAGTATTGAATATAATGATAGTGAATTAGAAATGTTACAAAGAAGACTAACTTCTACTAATGAGACTCTAAGACAAGCAGAAAGCTCGTTTAATTCACTTATTGCTCAAGCAACAAGAGAAGGAGATACTTCAACTTTATCTGAGGTGATTAATAATAAAATTTCAACAGTAGATCGATTGAACCAACAGTTGTTAAACACACAAGATAGAATAGATAGACTAACAAAGAACAGGGGAGATCAGATTGAGCAGATAGAATATGCACACTTTAATGTTTCCGTACAAAGAGTTGTTTTCATAGATACTGATATATGGAATGATGGTGTTCAAGAGTTGTTTACAAAGTTTAATGCAACAGTTCTAGCATTAAGTGTTGGATTAATAACATTTGCACTAGGTGGAATTCAGATGATTGTTCTAGGAGCAATTGCATTAGTTGGTATAACAATATTTGCAAAGGTTATGTGGGTAGTGGTCAGAAGGATTTGGAGGTACTAGTAATTGTTGCATATTCAGAAAAGAAGTGTACTATAAATAAGTATTAAAAACTCATACTTTTATATGACTACAATTTCAGTTCCAATCAATTCAGAAATAGAAGAAGCCCTAAGTGAGCTTGTTGATATTACAGGGGCTAATAGAGTGGCGGTAATCCGTAAGGCTATTGAGCGTTATCGTGAGGATGAAGCAATAAATGCTATTTTAAAGTCTGAACGTGAAATTTCTGAAGGGAAGATACTCCGTGGTGACTTGCAAAAGATCCTAATGGACTAATAAAATATGCTAACAGTTTCAATTACGCCGCAATTTAAGCGGATGTTTAAAAAGCTAGAGAGTAACTTAAAAGAAGAAGCGTTTGATAAAATAGTACAGTTCAAAGATCCTGAAAACCATAAGAAACTAAAGATACATAAATTAAAAGGAGTTCATAAAAACCGATACAGTTTCTCGGTTAACTATAGAATTCGTATTGTGTTTGCTTACACGAACAAACACAGTGTTATACTCACTGCTATTGGTTCGCATGATGTGTATAAATAATATTAATGGGAAGTATTCTTTATTATACTCATCACTTCCTCAAGGTCGTCCGTTATTGTATACAGACTAGGATCGTCTTCTGAGATAGCCCCTTCTTCTAGGAGAGTATTTGTTATAAGTTCATTAACGCTGTTCCAATATTCAGATCCTACACAAATTATTGGAGCACACTCTATTTTCTGAGTTTGTATAAGAGTTAATATTTGGAAGAATTCGTCTAAAGTTCCGTAACCTCCAGGGAAGAAGATGTAGGCTTCTCCTGAGAAATACATAGCCATCTTTCTTGAAGCAAAGAAACTAAAGCTAACTCCATGGGTTACATATTCATTGGTCGCTTGTTCCATAGGAAGTTCTATATTGAACCCAACGCTAGTTCCACATTCTTCTTTGGAGCCTCGGTTTCCTGCCTCCATGATTCCGCCTCCACCGCCTGTTATTACAGTGTAGCCTTCCTTACATATCTTTGCTGCAAGATCTTGTGCTACTTGGTAGTGCTTGTTATCTTCTTGAAATCTAGCAGATCCAAAAAAGGTTACTGTTTTTGGATATTTTTGTACTGCCTCAAATCCATCTATTAATTCACCTTCGAATTTAGCCGCCATGTCTAAAATCATTCTACTCATATTATTTTTTTCTATCATAGGTGGATATTATACAGTACTAATAATATATACGGTATACTGAGACCAATAGTAGGTTAAAACATTAATTATGATGAAAGCAGGCGTTGGAATAGGTTCAGGAGACGATTCACACAAAGCAGGCGTTGAGGCGGCTCTTCAGGCTAAGGAAGAACTAGGAGAAGAGGCAAAATTAGCCATAGTACTTTCTTCAGTTGAATATAACCAAGAAGAAATGCTTGAGGGAGTTCGCTCTATTACAGGGGACACTCTTTTGGTTGGCTCATCTACCGCAGGTGAGATTACAACTAACGGTCCGGCTGACCGTCACTCAGTAGTTGTTATGTTAATTTCTTCAGACACAGTTAGCTTTTGGGCAGGAATTGGAGAAGGAATAGCAGAAGGTGCCGTTGAGGCAGGAAGGAAAGTTGCAGATTCTGTAAAAGTGCAAGCAACAGAAGAATTAAAGTCCTTTATAATGTTTCCAGATGTGCTTGCCGGAAATGGAGCAGACATTGTAAGAGGGGCACTACAATCCCTAGGTGAACACTTCCCGTTAGTTGGAGGCGCCTCAGGTGATGACTTTAGATTTGAAAAAACATACCAATACCTAAACGATAAGGTGTATTCAGGAACGGTAGTTGGCGTAGGACTTTCGGGCGAGTTTAAGTTCGGAATAGGGGTAAAGCACGGATGGATTCCAATTGGTATGCCAAAGAAGGTAACAAAGGCTGAAGGCTCTGTTTTACACGAGCTCGATGGAGAACCGGCAATTAAGGTATACGAAGAGTACTTTGGAGAAGAAGAAGCTAAAGAATTGAAAGAGAAAACTCTAGCTCAACTTGCAATCACATACCCACTGGGGATGAAGGTAGGGGGGAGTGATGAAATGTTGATTCGCGATCCCATAACAGTAGATGAGCACGGTTCAATAACGTGTGCTGCCGAGATTCCTGAAGGATCTGAAATTCAGTTGATGGTAGGTTCACGTGAAGAGGCAGTTAAGGTAGCAGAAATTGCAGCAGAAAAAGCAGTAGAACAACTAGAAGGTGAAAAACCAAGTGCTGTTATAATCTTTAACTGTATTGCAAGAAGTAAACTCTTTGGAGAACGTAAAGGAGATGAGATTGCAGCAATTCAAAAAGCTGTAGGCGCAAACACTCCACTTATTGGCTTCTACACATATGGAGAGCAGGCTCCACTAGGGGGAGAAGTTAGGAACATTGAAAAATGTAATCCAGCTTTCCATAACGAGACTGTTGTTATCCTAACTCTTGCGTAGAACATGGACGAGAGGGATGCAAAAATAGAGAAACTGGAAGAGCTTCTAAAGAATCAAGAGGTGAGCGCAAAAATGTTAGTTCGAAGAGATTTAGAGTTAACTCGTGCTTATGAAAAGCTTGAAGAACTGGGACAGTTGAAATCAGATTTCGTTTCAGTTGTAGCACATCAGTTAAGAACACCACTTTCTGTTACAAAGTGGTCTTTGGATATGCTGTGGGAGATTAGTAAAAAGACACTGACACCTGAGGAGGTTAGAGTACTTCTTCGCGGAAGAGAGAGTAACGAGAGGATGATTAGATTAGTGGATAATCTTTTGAATGTCGATCTTCACGAAGTTGGTAAGGTTCAGTACTCGTTTAATTCAATATCGTTGGCTGATCAAGCAGAGTCTGTTGTAGAACAGTTAATGCCAGTTGCAACCAAGAGAAATATCAACCTTGTTTTCAAACGTGATGGGGAAATACCTAATATTAACGGAGATGATGAGAAGCTTAGTTCAGTTATTCAAAACCTGATAGAAAATGCGCTTAAATACACACCCAAAGGAGGGGATGTAAACGTTGGTGTAGCTAAAAAAGAAGAAAAGGTTGTAGTTTCTGTAAAAGATACAGGGATTGGAATTCCAAAAGCGGAAAAGGACCAGTTGTTTAAAAAGTTCTATCGTGGAGAAAATGCAATTAAAACTGTTACAGAAGGATCAGGATTAGGTTTGTTCATAGCGCAGAAAATTGTAAGACGTCACGGTGGAAAGATATGGTTTGAGAGCGAAGAAGGCAATGGTACAACTTTCTATTTCACAATTCCTTTGGAAGGTATAAAATAGTAAGTATGGATAATAAAATTAATTTGCTAGTAGTGGAAGACGAGCCGTTTTTGCGAGACCTTCTTTTAATGAAGTTCAAGCAAGAAGAGATAGAAGTTAAGTACGCAGCCGACGGTGAGAGTGCATTAGAGGCCGCAAAGGAAAACACTCCAGATGCAATTCTTTTAGACTTAGTTCTTCCAGGCATGAGTGGATTTGATGTCTTGGATAAATTGAAAGAACAAGAAGAAACTAAAGATATACCAGTAATAATTCTTTCTAACCTAGGACAAGAAGCAGATATTGAAAAATGTAAAGAAAAGGGAGCGACTGACGTTTTAATCAAGGCACACTCTAGCCCCTCGGCCATAATACAAAAAGTTCGAGAAATTATTGAAGGCTAGTATGCAAACTGATGAGGAGTTAAAAGCCACGTTAGATATTTCCGAGAATGATGGAATCATTTTTGTAAATTTTCTTAAACAGGTAGTAGATCCTGAAGAGAATGTTAGGCGAGCACAATTTGCAGTAGGCGGAGTGTTTGAAATTTTAGACAAAGATGCCGAGGCGAATTTTAAAATTTTGGTAGACATGTCTTTGATGGGAGAGAGTCACATACCTATGCAGGCTCACAAAATATATCTTTCAGCTCTAAAAAAAGAGCAGGTTAGAAAAGTTGCAATTGTTGGTGACTTTAAGGCTCAGTTGAAAGTGCTTTCGTTTATTACCCCATTCATTGTCGGAGAAGGGAAAAAGGTCGTTTGGTTCCCTAATAAGGCTGAGGCAATGTTATGGTTTGAAAAAGTAACATTATAATTATGGCAAAAGGACAAGACAGAAAAAAAGAGAAGAAAAAACCAAAGAAGGATAAAAAGAAATAACAAAAACCCGCTTTTAAGCGGGTTTTTGTTTCCTAGGCGAGGAAATTATTTTCTATGCTTCTTGTTGAAACCAAGCTCTTTCATGATTTCCTTTGCTCCTTCATGGTCTCCTGATTCTCTTAATTGAGTAGCAAGAACGAGTTTGTTGAACGTATCAACTGTTGCCTCTCTTGGTGAGTTTGCAACGGCTAGTACCCATGCGTCGTAGTCGTTGTTCTCTACTGCCGTGTGTGCTGCTTCTCTTATAGACTTCATATTTTCTCTTTTTTCCATTTTTTCGTCGGCTTCTGCTTGAGTAATTCTTCCGCTTTCTACAGCTTGCGCTAGTCTCTCTTGCATACGCTGTTCGTGTGTAGCCTTAATATCTTCGCGACTAATTCCTGCTGATTCGAATATTTCTCGTGGTTTTTCACCATTTTGTACTCGAGTTTTGAAATCATCAACGGATATTCCTAATAGGGTAGCTGCAACTTCTGCGTGACCCCTACCTTTATGTTCGGATGCCACTGTAATTCCGGCTCCTGCCGTTGTCGCAAGACCAATTGCGACCATTCCTATTGCTATGTGTTTTTTACTTATTTTCATTTTATTTAATTAATTGTTGTCTAGACATAAAACAGAACTAATTTGCTGTTCTAACTACTATTACACTCTCAACAATCAACTTATTTCACTCTTCTTTGTTTTTGTACTGGTCGTATACCAACCGCTGTTATAACACCGTTATCTTCTGCGCCCATCACGATCATTATTGTACTTGTAGAGATTTTAAATGGAGGCATCTTTGTAGTTGGCGTTACGCTTACGATGTAAGTTTCACCTTCTCTATTTCTAATGTTAAATCCTGCACCGTTAATTTGGGTGACTCTTCCAATATGAATTTCTCCCTTATCTTTAAGTGCTCCTTTATACATAAATCCTTCTTTGTGTCTTTCGTATGCTCTTTCGTGGAAAGAGGTTTGAGCAATTGCAACACCTACTATTACAACAAGGAAGATACTGGCAAGAAGTGTGTGTACTAGCGGTCGTTTGTAGACAAAAGAGAAGTGAGTACTTAGTACCTGTAGAAGTACGAACACACTGAACACTATCAGTAGTAGTACCCACGGCAGTGAGACGAAGAGGTTAAACCAACCACCTGGTCCAAGTTGTGGGAGTAGGTGAAGTGAGTTTCCGCGGAAGATAAAAGTTATAAAACTAATTAAGTATATTGTTAGAGTTAGGGTTAGTAGGAAGCCTAAAGCCCACAGTGCACTCCTTGATAGGAAATACAATTTTGAGTGCATAGAAACCTTATCCTCTTCTATTGCCTTAAGGACCGTTTCTTTCAAGTTATTTAGTTGTTTTTTTGTTTCTTTCATATTTCGTATATTTGTTTCATTCTCTCTCGTCCGCGCCGGAGCCTGACGCCCACGGTGGACTTGGGAATACCCACAATATCAGATATTTCTTCATAATCCTTTTCTTCAAAATAGAAAAGAACTAACACTTCACGATATTTCACATCCAATTGTGAAATACATTGCTCCAATACTTCTCGATCTTCCGATTGTTCACGTAGTCGTGTTTCACTCTCATCCGAGAGTTGTTTTGCAAAGAGTTTGTCTGTGTCGAAGAGTGTTATTTTCTCCGTCTTTTGTTTTCTAATTACATTCAAGAAAGTGTTGTGAGCTATTCTATATATCCATGGAGAGAATTTCTCCTTTGTATTGAAACTTTGAATGTTTTTATACGCTTTTATAAAAACGTCTTGAACTGCATCTTCGCGGTCTTGGTAGTTGTACAAAAACTTGTTTGCGTAGCGAGTTATTTTCTTTTCGTAACGCTCCACTAAAGTACCAAAGGCGTTCTTGTCGCCCTGCTGTAATAATTTTGCGAAGTGTTCATCTTCCATACCTTTATCTTAATACACTTAAAGGGGTAGGGATATTTCAAAACCCGCCGAAAGGCGGGTTTTGAATATGGTGGAGGTGGGGAGGTTGAACTCCCGTCCATGAGTGTCTACGAAAATGCGTCTACAAAGTTTAGTTCACTCTAAATTTAAATGTAATGTGTAAAGAGTGGACAAAATCACACTACATCGATACCTAATAATTTAAAAAAAGTGTAAGGTCAGGTACTTTTTCGAGTTCGAATTTTTGACATCGCGACTACTCTATCAAACGTCAAATAGAGCGATGGTCACTTAGGCCGTAGCGTAAGCGAAACCGAAATCCTTAGCCTGGAAAGGCGACAGAACTCCGTGTGTAAGTTTATTTACACTTATTGTTTTGAATAGTTTAAAGAAGATATTCACTTCTACTTTGCACAAAGCCATAGGGCAAACTGTCGAAACTAGTCACCCCCCGATTAAACTCCTTAAGTTCAAGTGGGGAGAGGCTATCGCTTTAGATCACGTTCAATTGAACGCTTTGTGTCTCTTTCTTTTATAATCTCGCGCTTATCTTTCTTCTTTTTCCCTTTTGCAATTCCAAAAGAAAGCTTAAGAACTCTTCCTTTATTATACAACGAAAGAGGTATTAGTGTCAAATCACTTTGTGAAAGCTCAAGTAGTTCCTTCTTTGAAAGAAGGAGTTTCCGAACTCTCTCAGGATCGTATGATTCTGGTGTGTTTTCAGGCTGGTATGCTTCAATTGTTGCCCCAGAAAGGAACGCTTCTCCACCGCGCACTACAACACGTGCGCCAGTTAGGTTGCCGCGTTTGTTTCTTAGTGACTTAACTTCTTGACCTAACAATTCAATACCTGCTTCAAACTCTTTAAGGATTTGATAGTCAAAGCGTCCTCGTTTGTTATCTATAAGTGTCATAGTGGAAACTTTAGCGTATTTAGTGCTCATATGCTACAGTAGCGCCATTATGGCAGCAAAGAAAAAGAAAGGAAAAAAGAAGAAAGTTTTGAAAATCCAACAAGGGAATTTTTGGGTGCAAATGGTTATTACCTTCGTTGTTTTTGCTTTTCTTCTGTCAGTGTATTCTTCACTTTCAACCGCCTTTGAAAAGAGTGAAGAGGTTTCTCTTTCCCAACTTGCAACAGATGTTAACTCAAGCCTTGTGCTTGAAATTAAGGTAAGTGGAGAAAATCTTGAGGTAACTTATGAAGAAGAGGTGATTAAGAAGTCCAAAAAGGAAAATGAAGCATCTCTTACTGAAACTCTTGTAAATTACGGAGTAACAAACGAATCTCTTTCTAATGTTGAGATTAATATTGTAGACCCAAGTGGACTCCGCTTCTGGTTCTTACAACTAGCTCCGTTAATGATTCCAATAATAATAATAATTTTGATAATTTGGTATCTTTCCCGACAAATGAAAGGTGGAGGTGGTATGCAGGCTCTAACATTCGGACAAAGCAAGGCACGAATGATTGATCCAAATGATAAATCACAAAAAGTTATGTTTAAGGACGTGGCTGGTGCAAAAGAAGCAAAGGAAGAGCTTTCGGAGATCGTTGATTTCCTAAGAAATCCAAAAAAGTTTCTACAGATTGGTGCAAAGATTCCTAAGGGAGTAATGCTAATGGGAAGCCCTGGAACAGGTAAGACGCTTTTAGCACGCGCTGTAGCCGGAGAGGCTAATGTTCCTTTCTTTACAATTTCCGGATCGGAGTTTGTGGAGATGTTTGTTGGAGTTGGAGCATCACGCGTTCGTGATTTGTTCAAGATGGCAAAGAAGGTTTCTCCTTCTATTGTATTCATCGATGAGATTGATGCAGTTGGACGTGTTCGTGGCTCAGGAGTAGGTGGTGGAAACGACGAGAGGGAGCAAACACTTAACCAAATACTTGTAGAGATGGACGGTTTTGAGCCTAATGAGAAGGTTATTGTAATGGCGGCAACTAACCGACCTGATGTTTTGGACCCTGCTCTTCTTCGGCCGGGGCGTTTTGACCGAAGAGTAACGATTGACCTTCCAGACCGAGAAGGAAGAGAAGGAATACTTACAATTCACGCTAAAAAAACTCCTCTTGGAGAAGATGTTGACCTTAAGGTTATAGCAGAGCGCACCCCTGGGTTTTCTGGAGCTGATCTTGCGAGCCTTACCAACGAGGCTGCAATTCTTGCCGCACGCGAAGAGCGAAAAGAAGTAACGCAGTACGATTTAATTCGTTCAATTGAAAAGGTAATGCTTGGCCCGGAGCGAAAGAGTCACGCACTAAACAAGAAAGAAAAGGAAATTACTGCCTATCATGAGGCCGGACACGCGCTCGTTGCATCAGTTCTTCCGTACTCAGATCCAGTTCACAAGATTTCTATAATCTCACGTGGGCGCGCTGCTGGATACATGTTGAAACTTCCTTTTGAAGATAAAAAAATGCAATCGAAGAAAGAATTTCTTGATGATATTGCTGTTTCTCTAGCCGGATACATTACAGAAAAAATGGTATTTGACGATGTTACAACTGGCCCATCAAACGACCTTCAGGTTTCAACTAATCTAGCAAGAAACATGGTTACTCGTTGGGGTATGTCTGACAGAATTGGAACTGTTGCACTATCAGGTAGTGATGGAAAGGCAATGTTCGGTGAGGGTATTCACGGAAGAGAGCATTCTGAAAAAGTTTCAGCTGAAATTGATGCCGAAGTTAAGATGATAATGGATGGCGCTTATCAAAGAGCAGAAACCATCCTTACAGAAAAGAGAAGTGTTCTTAATGCTATAGCAGAGCGCCTGATTGAAAAAGAAAATCTTGAAAGAGAGGAGTATGAAGAGCTGCTTAAAGAGCACAACATTCCCATTAAAAAGAAACAAGATATAGAACACGCTGGCATATAGCTTTGTGTTCTAGTAATATTTAGCCACTCCGCCTATAGCTCAATTGGTTAGAGCATCTAGCTTATATCTAGAAGGTTTCTTGGTTCGAGTCCAAGTGGGCGGACAAACATACAGTGTTTTTCTGTAGTATTATATTAAACATAGTTAATATAATATTGTATGTATAAAAAAACATTCCTTACCATTGCTCTAGTTGCCGCTTTCGCGGTACCGTCTGTATCAAGTGCAGCTCTTGTAGATGACTTACTAGCACAAATTCAAAGTCTTTTACGAACGGTTTCTTCTCTACAGCAACAACTTAATGCAATACAAAATACTCCAACGACCGTTACACCTACAGTAATAACGCCGGTTGTTTCAACTTGTCCTGCGCTTAGTCGTGATTTATACATTGGATTAAGAGGAAATGATGTTTCCTCACTACAGGCCTTTCTAAAAAGTGAAGGAGCATATACATATCCTTCAATTACCGGATACTACGGAGCGGTAACTCAAAACGCAGTTGCATCATGGCAGAGTGTTCATGGTCCAATATCATATGGAACACCTTCCACCACAGGTTTTGGTGCAGTTGGCCCTGTAACTCGCTCGATAATAGCGCAAGCTTGTGCTGGGACTACACCAGGAGTAGGGAATCCAATAGTATGTACCCTAGAGTACGCTCCTGTTTGTGGAAGAGTGGGCTCGGTTGAGAAGACATACGGTAACCTTTGTCAGTTGAGAGGGGTAAACGCAACACTTCTACACGAAGGAGAATGTGGAGGAAAGGTTATTACACCAACTCCTGTCACAGGAGCACCTGCTACATGTAAGGCATGGTACGACGGATGTAACACTTGTACCCGATCATCAATTGGAGCACCGTTAGTTTGTACTCAGCGCGCATGTGTGTGGAAAGGAAAATCAAAATGTGAAGAGTATTTTCCAGCAAGTACAGCCCCAACTATCTCTGGGTTTTCAGGACCTACCACACTGCGAACAAACCAAAGTGGAACTTGGACGGTTAAAGCATCTGATTCTCTGGGAGGAAATCTAACCTATAAAGTAGATTGGGGAGAGAGAACTTCTACAAGCGCTTATGACTCAATCTTAGGATTTATTCGATCAAACTTTGTTCAAAGTACTACCTTTAGTCATGCATACTCATCCTCGGGTACCTACACTGTTACGATAACAGTACGAAACTCTTCAGGACGCGAGGCACAAACCTCAACTACAGTTAAAGTTGGAGAAAGTGTTGTAGTAGGAGTGCTTTCGGCCACTCCTGCCTCAGGACGCTCTCCACTTGAAGTTACTTTCAGTGCAAACGTTGGTGGGTATAGTCCATATAGGTATTACATTGATTTTGGAGACGGTACAGCACAAGAAAACATTGAGTGTTATGCACCACTAGACTATTGCCAAGCACCTGGAGTGGTAAAGCATACATATAATTTTGGAGGAGATTATGTTGCAACTCTCTACAAGAGGCTTCGCTCATACTCACTTTCAGCTACTGCAATCTCTACCGCAAAGATATCAGTAGCAAGAGTGGCCTGTACTGCCGAGTACGCTCCTGTTTGTGGACGCCCTACATTTACTTGCCCTACTGGCGCTCTTTGTAACCAGCCTCTTAAGAAAACGTACAGTAATCGGTGTAATTTAGATGCGGTTGGGGCTACTTTCTTGTACACCGGAACTTGTGAGAATCAGTGGATCTCAAATACATTGAATATAACTAACCCAGCTGGATCTATGTATTCTCTTGGGGACGATATCCGAGTGTGGTGGAACGCAACGGTTGGGGCGTCCGACGTAGGGATGTACTTAATTCTTGAAGACGCGGTTACAGGAGAGAAGTTCAAGTCGATAAAAGTTGACTACACAACAGGTAAGGCAACTATTTCTACAAGTGATTATTGTAACGGCTTTTTCTCAGATGGATTGGACGGTGGCTGCAGTTCGCTAACGACCAATGTAATTACCAAAGCACATTTGAAGTATAATATTCGAGGTGCAATATATACTCCTAAAGATGCATGCTTCGGATTCTGTGCGCCAGGGTCTAAAACTGCACAAACGCTAGTGGAAGATGTATCAGCTGAGTTTACAATTCGAGGCAACTAACTATGAAGTACTTGCTTCTAGTTGTTCTTTTTCTTCCTGTAGTAGCACATGGATTTAGTGTTGAACCTTCCAACGGAACTGTTCCGCTTGAAGTAAGGGCAAGGGTACTTGTTGGTGGGGATCTTTGTAAAGACGGACTTACCTCTAGAGTAGATTGGGGGGATGGTAGTGAAAGTAGTGAGCGTGAGTGTACTTCTACGAAGAAATATTATCAGCAGGTTACACATACATATATTGATGCCGGAGAATACTCAGCCACTCTTATACAAAAACATCCACGCGTTGATTTTAAAGAGAATAGTGTTTCTGTAATCGTGGAAGATTTTACGACTAACACTTCAATTAATTACGTTCCGGGCATTTGTAGTAGCTGGACTAACGGATGTGGAACTTGCACCAGGGATACTATTGGTGGAGTTGCTTCTTGTACTACTAGTGTGTGTGAGGATTACGGCAAACAGCAATGCTATTCGTATTTTGAAAGTGATGTGGAAGCATCGTTTAATCCAGAAGGAGAAGTGGTTTATAGAAAAAGTGTTGAGAGTAGTTTGGCAGCAGTGATTGTTGCAATCGAGAGATTCTTTTTAAATTTGTTTAGATAGCTTAAAGGGCCCGGTGACGGGCCCTTCATTATTTTGCAAGGTCTTTTTCCAATTGCTTCGTTATTTCTTCGAATTGGATTGAAAGTTTCACAAGCTTTCTGTGTAATTCACTCAAAAAGCTGTTGAATTTTCTCAGCGCAATCCAGCTTGCAATGCATGTTATCATCACAAGTGTGGCGAAAGCAATCAGTAGCATCTCATTCATTTTGTCACCCCGCTCTTCGGATTTTTGTCTTTTTAATTTGACCGTATATGCCGCGAATTAAAAAGCCGATTCCTAAGCAGATTACTCCGCCAAGGATTAAATTAAATTGATCCATAGTACCTCCTATTTTCGAGTATACACTATTCCATGTGTAAATCCGAGAGCTTTTCTTGGATTCTTTCTGCAATGAGTTCGTGTTTTTTTAGTCCAGGATCCCTTTCAATTAATTTCGTTGCCTCATTTCTTGCAGCTTCAACCATTTTTAAATTTTGTAGAGCTTCCATTCCCATATCGGAGACTCCCCATTGTTGCATTCCTGCTAATTGACCTGCTCCACGAAGCTTTAGGTCTTCTTCGGCTAAGGCAAACCCATCTGAGTTCTTTTCAAGTGCCTTTAGTCTATCAAGTGAAGTTTGGGTTTTAGTGTCTGAGAAAAGGTAACAGTACGGCTGGTAGCTTGAGCGTTGAACACGGCCACGTAGTTGATGAAGTTGTGAAAGCCCGAAACGTTCTGCCCCTTCAATTATTATCATGGTGGCGTTTGGCACGTTAACACCAACTTCAACTACTGAGGTGGCGATTAATATATCAACCTCTTTGTTTTCAAAACGGTCCATAACTTCTTCCTTTTCCTTTGGAGTCATTTTTCCGTGAAGAATATCTACAACGTAGTCTGAAAACGGCCCGTCTTGAAGTCGTTTGGCTTCAGCTTTTACAGACTTTACTCTCAAGGCGAGAGCCTTATCTGGATCAGGCTCGTCAATTCGCGGGCAAATTACGTACGCTTGTCTTCCATTTAATAATTCGCTGCGTACGGCGGTGTAGACCTCGTCTCGTTGCTTTGGTGGAACAACTTTTGTTTGTATTTCTTTTCGCCCCTTTGGTTTTTCATCAAGAATTGATAGATCTAGGTCTCCGTAAATGGTGAGAGCAAGAGTTCTTGGAATTGGGGTTGCTGTCATTGATAGTAGGTGAGGGGCGGAACCGTCTTTTTGTGCAAGTTTTTTTCTTTGTTTAGTTCCAAAACGATGTTGCTCGTCGATGATAACGTAGGCTAGGTTTTCAAAGACTACATTCTTTGAAATTAGAGCGTGGGTTCCTACAACTATAGGGATCTCTCCGTTTTTAACCCACTTGCTTAACTGTGCGCGGGAGATTTTTGTTGATTCCTTTGGATTAACTTTTGAAGGGAATTTTCTGCAGCCACTTCCTGTAATGAGACCAATTGGAATAGGTGAGTGCTCAAAGGCTTCAATCAATCCTGCAAACTGTTGCTTTGCCAATATTTCAGTAGGAACCATGTATGCCACTTGTGGGTTTGCGTACTTTTTACTTTCAATACTTCCTCTTGCTATTGAATACATTGTGGCGGCCGCTACCGTTGTCTTTCCTGAACCAACATCACCTTCTAATAGGCGAGACATTGGAAAATTTCTTTTGAAATCTTCAAGAATAGTTTTAATTGAATGAGTTTGCGCTTTGGTAGGAGTGTATGGCAGTGCGTCAACATAGCTTTGTGCGGCGTCTTCGTCTGCGCTTACGTGTGGAGCCTTAAGTTGAGTACTCTCGTAACGGTTCTTTTGGTGTGCTACTTGGATCAGGAAGACTTCTTCAAAAGAGAAGCGTTTTCTTGAAGAGAAGGCGTCTTTTTTCTTTTGAGGGGTGTGAACCCATACGAGGGCGCTTGAAATAGAAGGGAGTTTGTACTTTTTTAAAATACTCTTGGGAATGATGTCTTCAATTTCCTCGTGAACACCTTCTTCTAGTAGTCTATGAATTGTGTGATACATCCACCTACTTGTTATCCCACGACTTTCAGGATACACAGAAAAAAGTTCGGCGGGACTCTCCATTTCAGGTAATGAGGGCATTGGGTGGATTGTTGGATTTGCAAAATACATTTTAGATTTACCGGTAGGTTTTCCAGTTACTTTCACGTACTTTACGTGTTCAAACATCTTTGCGGCGTATGGTTGGTTAAACCATTTTATCCCTATGCTTCCAGTGGCGTCAGATAGAGTAGCGTCGACCATATATCGCTTTGTTTTCCATGCTAGTTTCTTTTCTAAGTTAGAGAGTTCTCCATAAACAGTTACTATCTCGTCTCCATTAATGTCGATTATTCTTCTTGCAGCCCCCACATCTTCATAGCGGTTAGGGAAGTGGAACAAAAGGTCCTGTAAGGTAGTTATGTTTAGCTTCTCTAAAGCTGCCTTTTGTTGTTTTACAAGCCGGAAGTGGTCGGTCAATTTGTCTGTCGGTTTCATTGGTTGAAGTATATCAAATATGGTATCGTAGCACTCACGGAGAGATGGCTGAGTGGTCGAAAGCGCATCCCTGCTAAGGATGTAGGGGGGTAACTCCCTCGAGGGTTCGAATCCCTCTCTCTCCGCCAAATTGTTTGGTAGTATGTTTATATGGAACTACACCGAATTACATCAACTGCAATAATTCATAAGGATAAAAAATACCTAATATTAAAACGCGCACCCAACAAGAAGGCATTTCCTAATATGTGGACGGTTCCCGGTGGAGGACTCGAGACAGAAGATTATATAAATACGCCAAAGACAACAGGGGATCATTGGTATGGTGCAATTGAGAACTCTCTACGAAGAGAAATTAAAGAAGAGTCTAACTTAGAGGTTGGGAAACTCGACTTTCTCTTGGATATTACTTTTATACGCCCAGACGGGGTTCCTGTAATAGTCTTAAGTTATCACGCGCCTTTTTTAAGTGGGGAAGTTATTTTAGATGAAGACAGTGTTGAATATGCTTGGGTAACACTAGAGGAAGCAAGGAACTACGACTTAATTGAAGGAATTTATGAGGAAATTGAGATGGTAGATAAATTAAGCACGAGCTAGTGCAAATGCCTTAACATTACATCCAAGAGTTTCAATCGCTTCATTCATTGTGGCTCCAGTTGTGAAAACGTCGTCAACTAAAATGACAGTTTTTCCTTTTAGGTCACCGCTAACTTCAAAAATATCCTTAACATTTTCAATTCTCTCCTTTCGGGAGAGTTTTTTCTGCATAGGAACATTCTTGACTTGTTTTAACACCTTGGTATCAACACATTCTTTTAATGGGGAAGGTAGTAGTTCACAAATTCGCTCCATTTGGTTGAACCCACGCTCCTTTCTTCTTTTGCTAGAAATGGGCATTGGGATTATTACCACCTGCTTCCTGTCCCAGAAATCATATTCGGAAACTTCTTCAAGTAGTACGTCGTAGAGTAGCGTTGAGAGAAGTTGGTCGGAGTTTGATCGCACTCCTCTTTTTAAAAGAGAGATTGCCGCTTTAACTTCTCTGTTTCTATAATCACAGCACGTAACCACTCTTCCAATACTAGCCTCTGGAGTTAGGTATTCAATATTTGAAACTATTCTTTCGTAATTAGTCTCAGGAAACAGTATTTGTATCAATTTTTCTAACATCTCCTAATTGTAACCTAGGTAGACATGCTACAATATCACTAATATATGGGCATTTTTGATAAAGTTCTTGGTTCATTAAGCAAAGGCAATCCCCGTGGAAGCAGTGTTTTGGGGGTGGATATAGGAACTTCTTCAATTAAAGTGGTGCAGCTGCGTCGGGAAAAGGGAAGGGCCGTTCTTGAGACTTATGGAGAAATTGCTCTGGGGCCGTATTCAGGAACAGAAGTAGGTAGAGCAACACATCTATCTCCAACCGAGCGAGGAAAAGCTTTAACGGATTTAGTTAATGAATCTAATGTTACTGCAACAAATGCAGGGGTTTCAGTACCATTTCTTTCAAGTTTAACTTCGGTAATTGAGATGCCAGATATGCCAGCTGAGCAACTTGCTCAAATGATTCCATTGGAGGCTCGTAAATATATTCCAGCCAATATAAACGAAGTGCTATTAGACTGGTTTATTATTCCAAAAGATCAATCAAACAGTGAATGGTCTCGCGATGATGAGGAGAAAGATGATGTTAAGAAGACAGAAGTTCTTCTTGTTGCGATTCATAATGAAGTTCTTACTAATCTACAAACAATATCTAAAACCGCAGGATTAAATGTTGGATTCTATGAGTTAGAAATTTTTGGTGCAGTTAGGTCTTCTTTAGCACACGGAATTGCGCCAATTATGATTGTTGATATTGGGGCAGCTACAACAAAAGTATATATTGTAGAAAGAGGTGTTATACGATTTTCTCATCTTATAAACTTGGGCTCTCAAGAAATGACTCTTTCTGTTTCAAGAGCTTTGGGGTGGAATTTTGAACACGCTGAACGTATGAAGAAAGATTTGGGTCTTATGGTCCGTGAAGGTACAGACGCAGAACAAGATAATCAGGTAAAACAGGCCTTGTTATCAACACTAGGGCGTATTTTTTCAGATGTTAATCGCGTACTATTAAGTTACGAGAAGAAGCATGGGCGTAATGTTTCTCGTATTGTGTTGACAGGAGGAGGGTCAGGATTACACGGTCTTACTAAGTATATTAGCGAGATAGTAAGTGTTGAAGTAGAAAAAGGAAATCCTTTTGAAAAGATACAAACGCCAGCATTTCTTGAAGAAGTGCTAAATGAAGTAGGTCCAGAATTTGCAGTTGCGGTTGGGATGGCTTTGAGAAAAATGCAGGAATAGTTCGTTGAATATTTTTTATGGAATCACAAATAAAATCATCGTTCATACCGGAGAAGATGCCAGCGCGTCAGCCTGGACGTACTCCTAAGAAATCTTCAGGGGGAGGGGGTGATATTTTGATATTAATTACAGTGGTTATTCTAGCCGCTTCTCTTGCTTTGGCTGCAGGAGTATTTCTTTACGATAGATTTCTAACTGCAAATGTAGATAAAAAGGCAGAACAATTAAATAGGGCGCGTCAGGCATTGGACGAAGACTCTGTTAAACAGCTGCTTAGACTAGACGCTAGATTAATAGCAGCAAATTCTGTACTAACAAATCACACTGCACCGTCTGAAATATTTAAAGTTTTACAGGAGACTACTTTAAAGTCCGTTTCGTATGACTCGTTTGAATATACATCTGGAGGAGTTACAAACGAAATGGTTGTAATTATGAAAGGAAAAGCGCGAAGTGTTAATGGAGTAGCACTTCAGGCTAGTGTATTTGGACAACATAACGCAATTGGAAACCCAATCTTTTCTGAGATTGACTTAATAAGTGATGGGGTTTCGTTTGTGGTGACTGCAAATATTAATCCTTCGGCAATAAATTATACTAATGTTTCGCAATATGTTCCTGAGACTGTAGAGGAGCCCGCTGAAGAGAGTTTTGGAGAGTTTGGTGGAAGTAATGAGGTAGAACAGTAATTATGACAAAAACAGTACTATCAGTAATATTTTTAATAGTTTCGGTACTAACCTTTGTGTATTACGTAGGGCCAACTTACGATAATGTTCAGAATAGCCAGGATACGGTAGCACAATATGATGAGGCACTTAGCAAGACTCGTGAAATTCAAGAGTTAAAGAGTAGCCTGCTTTCAAGATACAACCTATTTACTCAAACAGATGTTGAGAGGCTTCAAAAAATGCTTCCAGATCATGTAGACAACGTTAGATTAGTTCTTGATATGGACGGGATAGCTTCTAAGTATGGAATACGAATACAGAGCGTTTCAGTTGAGGGACCTAATAAAGAAGGAGAAGATGGGTCCGTATTAAACGGTGGAGATACTCAAAATTTGCCGTATAAGTCTCTAACATTACAATTTGAAGTTGTATCAACCTACGATGAATTTGTTCTTCTACTTAAAGACCTAGAGTCAAGCTTAAGAGTTGTAGATTTAGTATCTCTTAACATACAACCTCTTTCTGCAGAAATTCAAGATAACTACACATTCAATGTTTCTTTAATGACTTACTGGTTACCGTAATATTTATATGTTAGATACACTAAAAGAAAACAAAATAATTCTAGTGATACTTATTGTTGTAATTGCGGGGCTGGGATGGTTTGGTCTTTCAGGTAGCCAAACAAGCTCGGAATTGCTCACAAATAATTCTAGAAATTCAGGAAGTGTAGTGGTGGATCAAGATATTCTTAGGCTGCTATTAGATATGCGCTCTATTCAATTGGATAGTTCGATTTTTGAGAACCCAGCATTTGGTAAGTTACAAGATTTCGGAAAGCAAATTGTTCCAGAGCCAGTAGGACGAGACAACCCGTTCTTACCATCAGGGGAAAATTTTGAAGGAGACGTATCGGCTAACGATCCGTTTCAAGAATAATTAGCTATGGGGAACTCCCTCATGCAAGGCCTCGTTGAGAAAGGGGTCCTCTCTAAAGAGGACGCTGAGACTGTACTTAAAAATTCAGAAACTCAAGGTATACCAGTAGAGGAAGTATTGAGAAAAGTAGGAGTGTCTCAAGAAAGTATTCTTACAGCCAAGGCCGGAAGTTCTTCAGTACCAACCAGAGTTTTAAGCGGAGAGCAAATTCCATTTAATATATTGGATAATATTCCTGAGGAGTCAGCCACACACTATTCTATGGTACCGTTGGCGATTTCCGACGGTGTTCTTGAGGTGGGTATGACTGATCCTTCAAATATTGGAGGAATAGATGCACTTAATTTTATAACCAGAAAGAAAGGGCTTCCTTTTAAGGTATTTTTAATTTCAGAAGCTGATCTACAGGCTGTTCTTAAAATGTATAACTCTCTTGGAGGTGAGGTTGGACAGGCGCTAACTGAACTTGAAACCGAATTAACAGAAGATGAGCAAAACATTCAGGAAGAAATTAATGAACAAGAAAGTGGCGGGGAGGCTTTTATAAAAGAGGATGCCCCTGTTATTAAAATCGTTGCAACCGTACTACGCTACGCTGTAGACGGACAGGCTTCAGACGTTCATATTGAGCGCACGGACAAGCTAATTAAGGTTAGGTTTAGAGTTGACGGTATATTACACACCTCTCTAACTCTACCTGCTAAAGTTCATCAGGCAATTGTGGCGAGAATAAAGGTACTTTCTTCAATGAGGCTAGACGAGAGGAGGAAGCCTCAAGACGGTAGATTTTCAGCAACGATAGGAGGGCATAAAATCGACTTCCGTGTATCAACTTTCCCTGCAACTAATGGGGAAAAGATTGTTATGCGAATCCTTGATAGGGAAAGAGGTTTTATACCAGTCTCTGAAATTGGGTTTTCAGAAGATCATCTTGGAAAGATAAGGGAAGCGGTAGCAAAACCTCATGGATTGATACTAATTTCAGGACCAACAGGTTCAGGTAAATCAACAACTCTATATTCAATGCTTGCAGAGCTCGATAGAGAAACAAAGAATGTGCTCTCTCTTGAAGACCCTGTTGAATACTTTATGGAGGGAGTTAGCCAGTCACAAGTAAGGCCTGAGATTGGCTACACTTTTGCTAGCGGTCTTAGAACAACACTACGACAGGACCCAGATGTAATTATGGTTGGAGAAATTCGAGATGGAGAAACTGCTAAATTGGCGGTCCAAGCCGCACTAACTGGTCACCTTGTGCTTTCAACTATTCACACAAACTCAGCAATTGGCGTTATTCCAAGACTTGTTGATATGGGGGTGGATCCTTACCTAATTGCGCCAACTCTTGTTTTGGCTGTTGCACAACGCCTTGTTAGAAAGACATGTGAAGGGGCTGAAGACGAGAAGGAAATTGATGCAAGTACACGAATGATGCTTGAGAAACAATTTGCGGATTTACCAGAGGAATATCGCCCAGAAATTCCAAAAACTCTTTTTGAATCAAAGCCTACGGATGAATGCCCAAGCGGCTTAAGAGGAAGATTGGCAGTTTTTGAAATATTATCAATGGATGGAGAGTTAGAGCGTCAAATATTAACAGATTCAGCTGAAGACAAGATAAGCGAGATAACAAGAAGAAATGGAATGCTTACCATGAAGGAAGATGCAATTATAAAGTCATTTAAGGGGAGGGTTTCGTTTGCTGAGGCTAATAAACTAAGTGGCGCGTTGTTGGCAGAGGAAATTATAACCTCAAGCTCAGAAGGTTCTGGTTCTGCTGATGAAATTAATAGTGTGGTAACCTAAACATATGGAAAAATATAATATTTTACTTGTAGATGACGATGAGTTTTTGTTGGACATGTATGCCTTGAAATTTTCTCAAGCCGGCCACACTATTCAGGCAGTTAATGGAACACAGGAAGCTTTGTCTAAAATAGAAGATGGTTATGAACCAGATGCTGTTGTTATGGATTTAGTTATGCCAAAAATGGATGGATTTGAGTTATTAAAGCAACTTAAAGAAAAAAAGTTAGTACCAGATGCTGCATGGATTGTATTATCAAACCAAGGTGAGAAAGAAGATCTTGAACGGGCAAGAGAGTTAGGTGCAGCAGGG
The DNA here is from genome assembly GCA_964399345.1 of uncultured Candidatus Saccharibacteria bacterium. Classification (GTDB taxonomy): domain Bacteria; phylum Patescibacteriota; class Minisyncoccia; order Phycocordibacterales; family UBA2100; genus UBA2100. The sequence goes on along the minus strand of CAYNQE010000002.1, from coordinate 78 downwards.
CATATTGTTAAAGCAAATGCGATACCTTCAGAAGTTTTGGTCATTGTTGAAAGAATGATAGAAAAGAAGAAAAATAGT
>CAYNQE010000001.1:0-100078 GCA_964399345.1 uncultured Candidatus Saccharibacteria bacterium | reverse complement strand
CGAATAAGAATTTTGAATTAGATTCACACGAGATGAATATTTTAGCAGGCGACGCCGTGTGGAAATCACTCGACGGAAAAAAGGAAGTACAGCTAAAGAAGCCGGACATAAATATAAGAGTAGAAATTCTAGAAGATGTTTCCTACATCTACGTAAAGGAGCAAGGTCTTTCAGGACTTCCTGTGGGATCTTCAGGACGAGCTATCGCATTACTCTCAGGCGGGTTCGACTCACCTGTAGCCACTCACATGTGTGCAGTTCGCGGAGTGCGCCCAATACTAATGCACTTTCATTCATATCCGCAAACATCGAAAGCTGCAATGGAAAAAGTTGAAGAACTTGGAAAAGTTTTAAAAGAAGTGTGTGGCCCGATAACTTTGGTCCTAGTGCCTCTACTTGATGCTCAAAAGGAAATCGCCATTTCAGCTCCCGAAAGACTCCGAGTTATTCTCTACAGAAGACTGATGATGGAGGCTGCTGAAAAGTACGCTTTACAAAATAATGCAAAGGCAATTATAACTGGTGAGGCAGTAGGACAAGTAGCCTCTCAAACATTAGAAAATATTGGTGTGGTTGATCAGGCTACTAATCTTCCAATACTAAGACCTCTTGCAGGAATGAATAAAAGAGAAATTATAGACCGGGCAAGAGAGATAAATACTCACGACATTTCAGTATTACCACACGATGATACGTGTACTGTATTTATGCCAAAGCACCCAGAAACTAGGGCAAAATTAGAAGATGCGATCGAGGCTGAAAAAAAATACGACAAGGAGAGTTTAGTTGCCCACATGCTAGAGACCTCAGAAGTGATCAAGCTGTAGTACAATTTAGTTACATGAAGGTGCTAATTGTAACTGCCCATCCCGCGAGTAAGGGATTTACACATAAAATAGCCAAGCGCTATGCCAGTGTAAAAAAAGAGTACAGTAAGAGAAATGAGGTTTTTACAATGAACCTATACAACAAGAGATTTGCACAACCTTTTTTGTGTTATGAAAATATAAAAATAGACTGTAAACCAACTTCAGCTCAAAAACTAATACAATCTAAAATACTCTGGGCGGATGAGATAGTCTTTGTCTTTCCTATTTGGTGGTTTGGTCCACCTGCAATTTTAAAAAATTTCTTAGATCAGAACTTTACTTCCGGGTTTGCGTACAAGTATCACAATAACGGAGTTAGAATCGAGCTTTTAGAAGGGCGAACTGCAAGAATCTTTGCAACAGCAGATGGTCCCAGACTAATTTACTTCCTTTTCCGTATAGCGACTTCTATGAGATGGAAACATGGTGTATTAGGCTTCTGTGGAATTGATTTGAAATCTTTTGATATCTTCCCAGAAATGTTTAAGAGGACATCCGAAAAACAAAGAAATAGAATGTTACAAAGAGTTTCCGAGAGAGCAAGAAACTTTGCCCCTATTAAAAAATAGTTTACACTTTATATAAGTGTTTAAATTAATTTTCAAAATATTTGGAGGTTTAATTATAGTAACCTTACTACTAGGCTTGGGTACTTTTGCCTACCTTGGTTCTTTCTATTCAGTACAGAAGAGTACTAATGTATATGACTGTGCTGTAGTCTTTGGGGCTGCTGTTTGGCCGGGAGGTACTCCGTCGGATGCACTAAATGACAGAGTAAACACAGCGGTGGACATATATAACGAGGAAAGAGTTAGTTGTTTAATATTCTCAGGAGCTGATTCAGCCTACGGAAAACACGAAGTTGATGTAATGGTAGATATTGCATATTCTCGAGAGGTTGAACTTGAAGACATAGAATTAGACTACGATGGAAACAATACGAGGCAAACCATAGAGAATTTAGATAACGAACGCTCGTACGTATTAGTATCAAACGATTTTCATTTAGCGCGCATAAATCTTTTAGCAAAACAAAGAAAGCTAAAGGATTACTCAGTTGAATATAGTCTCTACGCAAACGGGAGGTATTCAAAAGAGGCTTTCTTTGTCGTTAGAGAAATAGCAGCTTTTTGGTACTATGCACTAGGAGCTTAATATTAATAATATTCTTATGGGATTTGATGTAAATACTTTGGCGGTTCTAGCAGGTGGATTATCAGCTGTTTTGGTAGGATTTATTTGGTATTCACCAATGGTTTTTGGAAGAGTTTGGATGGCACTTGCAAGGTTAAACCCAGTACAAGTTGAAGAAGGTAAAAAGAAGATACCACTTATGGCATTTCTTGGATTCTCTACAGCAGTAATACTTTCTTGGGTACTTCAACAGTTTATTTTTTCTTGGGGAGTTAAAGACTTAGGAGGTGCAATGGAGTTAGGGTTTTGGATATGGCTTGGATTTATGGTTCCTGTTCTAATTACTCCTGTTTTATGGGAGCAAAAAAGTTTTAAATACTTTGTTATAAATGCAGGGTACTGGTTAGTAAGCACTCTTGTTATTGCTGGAATTGTATCCGTTTGGATCTAAATAGGGATATTTGCAAGAGTAAGTAGACTATCAACTTCCTCTTTACTTAGCGCGCGGTTTTCACCTTGCTCTACATCTAATTTTAGATGCATCATTCTAACTCTCTTAAGGTTTTTAACCTGATATCCTAAGGCTGCACACATTCTACGTATTTGATGCTTCTTTCCTTCGGTAAGTGTCAGAGAAAATGAATCCTCACTTAGTCTCTCAGACTGAGCTTCTTTTGTTATATATCCTTCTATGTCTACACCTTTTGTTAGTTTCTTTAAATCAGATTCCTTTATGTTCTTATCAACAACTACTTCATATTCTCTTTCGTGAGAATATTCGGGATTTAGTATTGAGTTAACAATTCTCCCGTCGTTTGTTAAGAGCATAAGGCCATGTGAGTCTTTATCCAGTCTTCCTACGGGAGATACTCCCTCTAGTCCTGAAACGTCTTCAACACTTTGCTCACCCATCTGTGGGTTGTGGCTAACAATCCCACGAGGTTTGTTAAATATGTAGTACTTATATTCTTTGATCCCAACAACTTCTACCGAGTCGCCCTCGGTTACTTTTTGTCCTAGAACTGCCACCTCACCGTTAACGGTAACTTTACTTTGTTCGATAAGACGGTCCGCCTCACGCCGGGAGCAGTAATGCTTTAACAGCAGAAATCTATTTATTCGTATTGGATATTCCATATGTACGTTATACTAGTAGTAATGTACGATGCTGACAAGCCTATATTGATAGGATTGATACTTTTGATCTCCGTGGTGGTGGGGCTTCTATCTGTGGGAATTCTAGGAGGACCAGTTGAGCCAAGGGGTCAATCTTCAAAAATTATTGAAGTTGACGGTACTAGAATTAAAGTAAATGTGGCTGACACGAAAGAGGAGAGGATAAATGGGCTCTCAGGCGTGGAATCTCTCCCAAGAAACGAAGGATTACTTTTTGTTTTTGATGAGCCTGGTAAGTATCCGATCTGGATGAGGGGAATGCTTTTCCCATTGGATATATATTGGTTAGATGGACAAGGAAAGATAATTGATGCTTGGAAAAATGCAGATCCGAGTTCGTATCCGCAAATATATGAACCCGTAAGTGATGCTTACTATGTTTTGGAGGTAAATTCAGGATTTTCCGAAGTATATAATATAGAAATAGGCGACTGGGTTACTGGATTGTAGTTCTGGACATAATTATTTTCTGTATTCTCCTGTGCTATCCACAGGATTTTTTGTTGGGTGAAGTTTGTACGGATGTAGAATGGGAGAAGATCTCAAATATTGAGAACTATTACTAATAAGACCAAATGCGCATGGCAAGAAAATCTTCAACAAAGAAGACGGCTGTAGCTGTCTCCGGAAAATACAACAAGTTCGTCCCAAACATTCGAAAGAGGAATGGGAAGGTAGTTCCCTTTGATTTTTCAAAGATTGAACTAGCAATTCTAAAAGCAATGCAAGCCTCAGGTGAAGGATCGTCCGAAGAGTCTGCCATGGTTGCACACAAGGTTGTTAGCGATTTGGTACGCACTGCAAGAAAGCACAAGGACTTCATTCCAAGTGTTGAAGGTATGCAAGATGAGGTTGAAAAGCAGTTGATTCTTTCTGATTACGTAAATACTGCAAAAGGCTACATCATCTATAGAGCAGAGAGAAATAAATTACGTTTCCAAGAAGGGGTTCAGGTTCCCGAGCATGTAAAGAAGCTTGTATCTGACAGCAAAAAATATTTTAAAGACAATCCACTGGGGGAGTTTGTATATTTACGATCATACGCGCGATGGATCAAGGACGAAGGAAGGAGAGAGACATGGATTGAGACTGTTGAGAGGTATATGTCTTTTATGAAAGAAAACCTCGGAAAGAAACTTAGCGAAAAGGAGTATGCAGAAGTTCAGGAGGCAATTTTAAGGCAGGAGATAATGCCAAGCATGCGCCTAATGCAATTTGCAGGAGATGCTGCGAGAAGATGTAACGTGTGTGCGTATAACTGCTCATTCACAGCGCCATCAAAGCTAAGTGATTTTGCAGAAATCATGTATCTGTCCATGTGTGGAACCGGCGTAGGATACTCAGTGGAGACGCAGAACATTCAACAGCTTCCATTGATTAAAAAACAAACAGGCGTGATGGTGAAAACTCACGTAGTAGGAGATTCCAAAGAAGGGTGGTGTGATGCATTAACTCTAGGACTAAAGACATGGTATACAGGAAAAGATATAAAGTTTGATTTTAGCGAGGTTCGTCCAGCAGGCGCGCGGCTTTCAGTTATGGGAGGAAAGAGCTCAGGTCCTGATCCATTAAAAAGTCTTTTGGTTTTTGCACGAGAGAGAATAATGGCAAACCAAGGAAGAAGACTTCGTAACCTAGATGCTCACGACATCATTTGTAAGATAGGTGAGTGTGTTGTAGCAGGCGGCGTAAGAAGAAGTGCGATGATTAGCTTGTCTGATTTAGACGACGAACTGGTACGTGACTCAAAGAAAGGACAGTTCTACATGACTGACCCACACCGGGCAATTGCCAATAACTCAGCAGTCTACGATGATAAACCATCAAATGAGCAATTTATGGACGAATGGGTAACCCTTATGAAAGGTGGAACAGGAGAGCGGGGGATATTTAATCGGTCAAGTCTTTTAGGTACACTTCCAGAGAGAAGAGTGGAATTACTAAAAAATAAATACAAGAGTATTGACTGGGCAGGAGAAATAGGAAATCTTGGTACAAATCCATGTGTTACAGATGATACTTGGGTGATGACTTCCGATGGATCACGACAGGTTAAGGAGTTAATAAATATACCATTTACTGCCTTAGTTAACGGTGAGGAACATATTTCCAAAAAAGGATTTTTTGAAACAGGAACTAAAAAGGTGTTTCAGGTTACTACGAATAGAGGATTTTCGTTTAAAGCTACTGGAAACCATGAGGTGCTAACTGTTGGATATAAAAGTAGAAAGGTTCAGAACAATGTTTGGAAGAGAGTAGATAGCTTGCAGTCTCAGGATCAAGTGATACTGCACAATCATAGAGGTTCTAGCTGGGGAGGACGAGGAATTCATAAAGAGGGGTGGCTTCTCGGCAGTTTGGTGGGAGATGGAAATATACAAAAGAGCGGACAGGCGAATTTAGATTTTTGGGGAGCGGATAAAGAGTATATGATGAACCATGCAGTTTCTCTAGTTCATGAAACAGTAGGCGCGAGATCCGACCTTGTAGGACATGTAGCAAAAACTGGATATGCTCGCGTTCAATCAGCGCAACTTGGGATATATGCTACAAAGTTCGACATATCCTATGGTAGCAAGGTGGTTACTGATTTAGTTGAAAAATCTTCTTCGGAGTTCACAGAAGGCTTCTTGCAGGGTTGGTTTGATGCAGATGGTTCCGTACAAGGTAATCATATAAAAGGAGTATCTGTTAGATTAGCCTCATCTTCCCTTCCGTGTTTAAAAAGGGTACAGAGAATGCTTGCTAGACTAGGTGTAATATCTACAGTGTATGAGAATAGGCGAAACGAACACGTTAAATTAATGCCAGATGGTAATGGAGGAATGAAAGAGTATATCTGTAGATCACAGCATGAACTTGCTATCACAAATGAAAACATACATATATTTGCAAACAGGGTTGGTTTTGTTGATCCAGAAAAAAGAGCGAAATTAGCAAAAGCTATAGGTTCGTATAAGCGAGTTCCAAATGCAGAACCTTTTAGTTCTAAAGTAATTTCTGTAGTGCCTATGGGTGTTGAGAAAGTTTACGATTGTACAGTACCAGGCCCACATGCTTTTGATGGTAATGGAGTGTATCTCCACAACTGTGGAGAGATTATTCTCCAGTCAAAACAATTCTGTAATCTTTCAGAAGTAATTTGCCGTAAAGGGGATACTGAGAAAACTCTTCTACGAAAAGCACGACTTGCTACAATTCTTGGAACGTATCAATCATCACTCTCAAACTTCGGATACCTCTCAAAGCAGTGGAAGGAAAATTGTGAAGCGGAAAGACTTCTTGGAGTTTCTCTAACAGGACAATGGGATTGTTCAACTGTTAGAAAGCCAGAAGTTTTAAGAAAACTGAAAGTCGAGGTTAATAAGGTAAACAAAAAATACGCAGCAAAATTGGGGGTTCCTCAATCTTCGGCTACTACTTGTGTAAAACCTTCTGGAACCGTGTCTCAAACATTCGACTGCGCATCAGGAATGCACCCACGAAACTCAGAATACTACATACGAAGAATACGAATTTCAGCAACGGATTCTTTGTTTAAAATGCTTCGTGATCAAGGCGTTCCATATCATCCAGAAGTTGGACAAACTATGGAAGATGCAAACACTTACGTATTTGAATTTCCTGTTAAGGCACCAAAGGGAGCTATATTAAAAGATGACATCTCAGCACTCGATCAGCTTGAACACTGGAAGGACGTTAAGGTTAACTACACAGAACACAACCCTTCAGTAACAATTTCAATTGGAGATGATGAATGGATTCAAGTAGCTAACTGGGTTTACGAAAACTGGGATATCGCAGGAGGACTAGCATTCCTTCCACGAAATGACCATGTATATCAACTTGCACCATACGAAGAGATAAACAAAGCAACATACGAGAAGCTTTATAAAACAGTGGAGCATATTGATTACTCAAAACTACTTACCTACGAGCAAAGAGACGAAACTGATGTTAAGAGGGAATTGGCATGTGCGGGAGGACTTTGTGAGATTGAGATTTAGTTTTACAAACAACTAATTAGTGTTATAATCCGATTGCTCGTGTTGGGCAGACGCGCCAATTTGGTGAGGAAAGTCCGAACACGCTATTGGGTAGCGGGTAACGCCCGTCGAGAGCAATCTTAGGGATGCGAGCAGAGACGTCTGAGTAGAGATATGAGGACCCCTTCGGGGTGAGTTTTATGGAAACATAGAATTGAAACGGCAAAATTCCTACCTGCGTGCAAGGCCGTGCTTACTTTGTAAGAGTGCCGCAAGAGGTTGTTGGTAACAGCAATCCCAGATAAATGTCTGCACAGTGATTTATTTCACGGACAGAATTCGGCTTATAGGCACGAGCAAAAATATCAAAAAGTCGTCCTTCCGGGGCGACTTTTTGTGTGCCAATTTTTTGATATAATTAGTACATTATTATTTAGAATTTATTTATATGGATTCATTAGAACAGTCGGATAAGTCTACATATCGTTTAGATATGATAGCTCGCAACCTCATTTATGTTGTTGCGTTCTTATTGCCGCTTGCAGTGTTACCAGCATCCTGGATGCCACTTGCAATGACTAAAATGGCCATCCTTTCGTTAGGAATGCTAGGCGCATTATTAGTATGGCTAGTTGCTCGATTAAAAGAGCATCGCGCCTCGTTTCCAGACACTCACGTACTCTGGACCGCAATATTATTAGTTCTTGGATATTTTCTCGCAGCGATCTTATCCAGTAATGTCTTAAGTTCATTAATAGGGTTCGGATACGAAATCGATACAGTGCTTTCAATGTTCACATTCGTTGGAGCACTTGCCGCGGTTGCATTAACAACTCGTAAAGTTGCACACTTCATACGCCTGCAAAAAGCAGTTATGATTTCGTTTGTTATTCTCGCAATCTTTCAGATTGCCAGAATATTAGTTGGTGGAGAGAACTTACTACCAGGTATATTCTCATCTAATTCAACGGCTACAATTCTAGGAAATTGGAATGACTTAGCGGTGTTTAGTGGGTTGGCTGTAGTAACTTCACTTTCGGGTCTAGCTTTGTTTTCTTCTAGGAAGATTCGAATGGGTCTTTATGCAATTATTGCAATGTCAGTATTCTTGCTTGTCGTGGTTAACATGGTAGCAGTTTGGGCAACACTAGCCCTTGCCGCATTTGCACTTGCCGTATATATCTTCGGGGATTCATCCTACGACAGAGAAACCGGAGGCTTTAGGCCAAGTTTGCCTTATAAGAGGCTAATACCTAGTGCTAGTATAATTGCACTAAGTATCGTATTTCTTGTTGCAGGAGCTGCAATTGGGTCTAAGGTATCAAGTGCTCTAGACGTATCGTACCTTGATGTACGACCTTCGTGGGAAGGAACAATTACAATTGGATCAGGTGTATTTCAAGAAGATGCTCTTCTAGGAATTGGCCCAAGTCTCTTTAGAGATGGTTGGGTACAACACAAGCCAATTGGAATTAATGAAACTAACTTCTGGAATTCAGAATTCAACTTTGGTGTTGGACTTATTCCAACAGCATTTGTTACAGGAGGAATTGTCTTAGGAGTTATATGGTTATTATTCTTTGCATCTTTCCTACATCTTGGATTTAAGGTGTTATCAAAGAGAATAGTTCAACCCGGATTAATGTACATAACAGTCTCCTCATACATTGGAGCTGTGTACTTGTGGATACTTACAATCGTATACGTTCCGCAAACAGCAATGCTTGCCTATACGTTTATGCTAACAGGAGTTGCCGTTGCAGCGGCAAGAATAGTTGGTGTTATTAGAACAAGAGAAGTTAGTGCAGAGCAAAATTATGCCTCAGGATTAGCACACACCGGTGCAATCGTTATGATGGTAGCTCTTGTTTCAGGAGCACTTCTTATTCACGTAGATCGCATCGCAGTTACTTCGCTTCTTTCAGGGGCAGTAGCTACTGCAAATGGTGGCGATCTAGACAAGGCACTTAAAAAAGCCGATAGAATAGCGATACTAGGAACAGGTGTTCGAGGAGTTCAATTAAAAACCAATATCGGAATAGCTCAGCTTTCTACAATATTAGCAGAAGAAGAGAGTGAGGATATTGAAGAGCAAAGAACTCGCTTCCAAGAGGCTTTGGCAAACACCATCACATCAGCACAACAAGTAGTTGCTGCTAATAATTCGGACTACAGAGGATGGATGTTACTTGGAGATATTTACGCTCAATTAATACCACTTGAGATAGAAGGTGCTTACGAAAGTGCTATTGCAGCATATCGCGAAGCTCAAGCCCGAAATCCTAAAAACCCAGCTATCTTAATTAGTATTTCTCAACTTGCTTTTGGGCAAGATGATCTAGAAGGAGCTCGTTCATTTGCAGAAGATGCTCTTGAATTAAAGAGTAACTACACAGATGCATATTACATTCTTTCTCAAATCTCAATTCAGGAGAATAACACAGAGGAGGCAATTGCAGCTACTGAGGCTGCTGTAGTGTTGCGACCTGGAAATGCAGGCCTGCTATTTCAATTAGGTATACTGCAGTACAGTACTGAAAATTACGAAAGAGCGATTCCAGTTCTTGAAAGAGCAGTAACTATTAACCCGGATTACTCAAACGCATTATATTTCCTAGGATTAGCCTATGATGAAACTGATAATGTACAAGGAGCTATATCAGTGTTTCAAAGAATAGCTGCTCTAAATCCAGATAATGTGGAAGTAGCAGCTATACTTGAGGCTCTTAAATCTGGACAATCAGCACAAAGTGCGATCGGAGAAACTAGCCCAAGCACACCACCAGTTACAAAATAAGGTGTGCTGTGATAGGCTAGCAACCAATGCACAGGATTCTTAAATTTGTAGAAGGGGAGGTACGTGGTCTTCATGAGACCGCGTACCTTTTGGGTTTCTTCACATTACTATCAGTCCTTTTAGGACTGGTTCGAGACAGACTCTTAGCCTCATCTTTCGGGGCTGGGGATCTTCTTGATATATACTATGCGGCCTTTAGAATACCGGACGTTATCTTCGTATCAGTGGCATCTTTAGTGTCTGTTTTTATACTCGTTCCACTATTAACACAAAAAGAAGATGAAGAAAGTAAGCATAGTTTACTGGGGAATGTTTTAACTGGATTTTCTGTAGTGATGCTAGTTACTTCTACCGCTCTATGGATTTTGATGCCTCACATTTTAGGTACACTTTTTCCTTCTCTTATCGAGAGTAATAACACGCTGTTAACGATAAGTAGGCTACTCCTACTGCAGCCAATTCTTCTGGGTGCTTCTGGAATCTTGGCGAGTGTAACGCAAGTTAGTGGAAGGTATATTCTCTATGCGCTTGCTCCACTTCTGTATAACCTTGGAATCATTTTAGGTATCGTTTTCTTGTACCCACTCTTTGGTCTTCAAGGAATAGTGTATGGAGTTTTGATAGGGGCGTTTATGCACATGATAATACAGGTTCCGTTTATAATACGGTCCGGGTACTTGAAGCCTACGAGTTTCAAGTTAGATACTAGACAGTTGTGGAAGGTTGCTTCAATTTCAGTACCAAGGACTCTTTCGATTACTGCAAATCAAATCGCACTACTTGTATTAATTGTACTTGCGGGAGCACTGGGTACGGGTGCAATTTCAGTATTTTCTTTTGCTTTTAACCTTCAGGCGGCACCGCTTGCAATAATTGGAGCTAGCTATTCTGTGGCTGCCTTTCCTACCCTTTCTAGATTCTTTGCAAAAGGCGAAACAAGACATTTTTGTGAGCAAATTGTAACGGCATCAAGACATATTATTTTCTGGGCGGTTCCTCTGACGGTTATAGTAATAGTTCTAAGAGCACACATTGTAAGAGTTGTACTAGGTTCAGGAGAATTTAATTGGGCTGACACCAGACTAACTGCAGCGGCCCTTGCTCTGTTTGTAGTTTCCCTAATTGCACAATCTCTCTCACTGCTATTCCTTCGTGGCTACTATGCAGCCGGAGAGACTAAAAAACCTCTTTTGATTAACATTTCAACAGCAATTGGAGTAGTTTTAGGGTCATACGCACTACTGCGCCTGTTTGCCGAAAACGAAATGTGGAGATTCTTTGTGGAGAGCATATTACGTGTTGAAGGTATAGCAGGAACAGAAGTTTTGATGCTCCCACTTTCATATGCTATTTTTTCAGTGATTAATGTTCTTCTGTTCATCGCACTTTTCGAAAGAGATTTCGGTAATCTAACTAGTAGATTGAGAAAACCGTTTTTCGAGAGTTTCTCAGCCGCAGTTGTTGCAGGATTCTTTGCACACCAAACACTTTCAGTACTAGCTCGGTTTTTGGATATAAATACATTTGTCGGAGTATTCTCCATTGGTATGATTGCAGCACTGGTGGGAATAACAGCAGGTGTTAGTGTATTGCATGTATTGAACAACAAAGAGATAAAAGAAGTATCAGTTGCTATGCATCATAAAATTTGGAGATACTTCCCAACATTCAAAAATGGAAAAAATTAGAAACTTCAGCATAATTGCACACATAGACCATGGAAAAAGTACACTAGCTGATCGTATGCTTGAGGTTACTGGAACGGTTCCTGAACGGAGAATGAAAGATCAGGTATTAGACAGAATGGATCTTGAAAGAGAGCGTGGAATTACAATTAAGATGCAGCCTGTTCGAATGCATTGGAAAGGCCACATTCTTAACCTAATAGACACTCCAGGTCACATAGACTTCTCCTACGAGGTCTCAAGAGCTCTGCAGGCCGTTGAGGGCGTTGTATTACTTGTAGACGCAACACAAGGTGTCCAGGCCCAAACACTCTCTGTATTACAAATGGCACGCGAACAAGGGCTAACTGTTATACCTGTATTATCTAAGTCAGATTCACCGTTGGCGCGCGTTGATGATATTAAAGCAGAACTTGCACTTCTTCTTGAGATTGAGGAAGGAGATATTCTTGCTACATCAGGAAAAACAGGCGAAGGGGTAGAAGAATTATTAGACGTTGTTATTGAAAAGATTCCCGCTCCTATAAAAGAAGTGGAAGATTTAAGAGCCTTAATTTTTGATTTCCAATATTCGGATCACAGGGGAATAGTTTTGTTTGTAAGGATAGCTGATGGGTCATTAAAGAAAGGGGACAAGGTTAAATTTGCAGAGGTGGGTGAGCAGTTCACGGCACTTGAAGTAGGAATATTTACTCCAGATGAAGAAGAGAAATCTGATTTGGTGGCAGGTGAAATTGGCTACGTAATTACTGGAATTAAAAAACCTGGAATCGTTGGAGTCGGAGACACCGTTGTGGACTTGAGATCAAAAGTTAAAGCACTCGATGGGTACATGCAACCTAGTCCTGTAATTTGGGCAAGCGTGTACCCTGAGAGTCAGGATGACCTTGCTCTATTAAGGCAGTCACTAGAGAGGCTGCGACTTATGGATTCATCACTTTCCTATGAGGAAGAATCTTCAGGAATTATGGGAAGGGGATTCAGGTGTGGATTTTTAGGAATGCTCCACATGGAAATTATTACCGAAAGACTAAGAAGGGAGTTTCTTTTAGAATTGGTTGTAACACTGCCTACAACAGTTTACGAGATTTCCTTTAAGAATGGGAAAGTAGAGGATGTCTATACTCCTGCGCGATTTCCTAATGATGGGGAGGCGGACAATATACGCGAAGAATGGGTTGAGGTCAGTATCTTAGTTACTGCCGAGTATATAAGTGGAGTAATACAACTTTTACACGAACACGAAGCAAGTGTAACAGGGACGGAGACTATGCCGGATGGAAGAACTCAATTAATATCAGAAATGCCCCTGCGAGAAATGATGAGGAACTTCTTCGATAAGTTAAAGAATGTTTCGTCAGGATTTGCATCACTTTCATATGAGGCTGTTGGAAGACGCGATGCTGAAGTTACAAGACTAGATATTTTAATTGCTGAGGAAATATCACCAGCTTTTAGCAGGATTGTAGCAAAAAGACGCGTACAGGAAGAGGCAAGAGAGATGATTACTAAACTCAAAGATCTGCTACCAAGGCAGCAGTTCGTATTAAAAATTCAGGCAAAAAGCCAGGGTAAAATTATCGCAGGGGAAAAACTCTCTGCCATGCGTAAAGATGTTACTGCAAAACTATACGGTGGAGACGTTACTCGAAAGAATAAGTTGTTAGATAAACAAAAGAAGGGTAAGAAAAAAGCACTCGCAAGAGCGAAAGTGCATATTCCACATGAGGTATTTATGAAGGTAATGAGGAGTGACTAATTAATAAACGCCCTGTTAAAAAACTAACAGGGCGTTTAAAGGAGCTTTTTACGATGAACACAGTTTTTGCTGGTCCACGAACCACCAACCGTGGTTCCCATCAACGTTGTCGATGACGCGGAGCATAAAGATTGGGGGAACCCAGTCATTACGCATTTGCTCATCGCCAAGGCGTTGGCGAGCGGCGGTTAGGCAGGTTCCAAAATTTCCAGACATCTGGTCGAAAACTTTTGGCCATGCTGTCGACAGTGCGGTTGCTTGGCGCTCAGAGAATTCTGTGCGCTCACATTCCGGCAGACATTTTCCGAAATCCGCTGAGATTTCCCGCAGCTCTGAACTTTCGGATAGAAGGTTCGACATCAGGTCACCATCATCGATTTGGGCGTTTGCTGGCGTGTGCAAAAACATTAAGGCGGCAACAGCCGCAAGTGTCGTTTTTAACATAGGGCATCCTTTCCAAATATTATGTCCTACTTATGACACTAAAACAGAAAGAAAGATTTGTCAACACCTAAAGGAGACCGGGAAGTGTATAAAACACGACCATACTGATTATAATCAGAAGAGCAAAAGATCCCCATATCCATTTCATCGCCTTTTGTGCTTTTTTATCAAACAAAAAACTCATAGTGTTACAATAATAACATATGTTGTTTAAACTAGGAAAAAAGATATGGATCCTCGTGCTACTAATAGTATTTGTGGTATTTGCAAATGGCACCTGGAGTGTTTATCAAAAATCTTCTTTTGCTAGTGAAAACCGGGAATTAGCACAAAAGGAACTTGAAGAACTAAAGGTGCGCGAAATAGCCCTTCGAGAAGAATTAGTAAGGCTTGAAACGAAAAGAGGACTGGAAGAAGAGGTTAGACAAAAATTTGATGTCGGACTAGAAGGGGAGAAAATGATAGTTTTAGTTGATGCTCCGGAGAAGAAAAAATTAATTGAACCAAGAGAATATACTCTATGGGAGAAGGTTGTACGTATGTTGGGTTTTAAATAATTTGGTATACTAATCAAGCATTAAAAATAAATATAAACATATGGATAATAAAGAAGTAGTAATTTATAGCACACCAACATGTCATTTTTGCCAACAAGCAAAAGAGTTTTTCACTGAAAACAATGTTGAATACACAGAGCACAATGTAGCAGAGGACGCTGAGAAACGTGCAGAGATGATTGAAAAAAGCGGACAAATGGGAGTGCCTGTTATATTTATAGGAGACGAAATGGCAATAGGGTTTGATGAGGGTAAGCTCAGAGAGCTTTTAGGATTGTAAAACGAAAAACCCGCCGAAAAGGCGGGTTTTTGTGTTAAAGTATTCCCAGCTGCCCTCGTAGCTCAATGGATAGAGCTCCGCACTCCTAACGCGAAAATGCAGGTTCGACTCCTGCCGAGGGCACAAAAAACTGATATAATTTTCAAATGGAAAAAGAGGAAGAGATATACAAACTTGTTAAGAGTAACAATAAAATGCTTCGCTCCTTAAAGCGTACTGCTTTTTGGGGCAGGATTTTTAAACTTCTAATTTACGCCGCAATGCTTGGTATTCCTTTGTATTTATACTTCACAGTGTTCCAGCCTATTCTAGGAGACTTAATAGGAACGTATGAACAAATACAAACTACTACGAATTCCATCCCTAATCTGCAAGACTTGCTTAAGGGAATTCCTGGCGGTAACTAGTACTGGCAGTGTGATATAATTATCACATGAATGGTAGTACGAAAAAAGAAGCCCTGAAACTACGTTTAAAGGGACATAGCTATAACGAAATAAATTTGGAACTTGGTATACCGAAGTCTACTCTTTCCGGATGGTTTAAAGACACGATTCTTTCAAAAAAAGCACAAGAAAGGCTTTCAAAAAGAATAAAAGCCGGCTCCAAGCATCTTATTAAGAGAAATAAAATGCAAACACATTTAGCAAGACAAAGGGCTAGAAAAGTTCAGGCAGACGCTTTTAAAGATATTAAGAAGTTCACAAAAAGAGAATTATTGTTAGTAGGCACGGCACTTTATTGGGGTGAAGGCTACAAAAGATTAGCAATTAGAGATGGTAGGGAATTAACATCTCATCCGGTATCATTTTCAAATTCCGATCACGAGATGATAAAAGTATATATACTGTTCTTAACTAGAGTTTTGGAAGTAGGGATGGAAGATATTCACGCTAGACTGAGGATATACCCTCACATGAATGAAAATACAGTAAGAGAATTTTGGATTGGAGAGACGCCCTTAAAGGAAAGTAATTTTTTGAAATCTTCATATCAAGTAAGTAGTGCTAGTAAGAGGGTGCTTCCATATAATAGGCTTCCCAACGGAACAATTTCTATTCAAGTTAACAATACAGAAAAGTTCCATAAAATACTAGGATGGATAAAGGGGATGAAAGAGAGTATATAATATGATACGATGCCTCAACTGCTTGGATAGCTCAGTTGGTAGAGCATTCGCTTGAAGAGCGAAGGGTCCCCGGTTCGAGCCCGGGTCCAAGCACAAAACCTGTGGATTAGTCCACCTTAGCAATATGCTACACTGATAGTCGGGGTGATAATTTTATTTATCATATCAACAATCAGTATGACACTAGATGGAAGCAAAGCACGAGAAGTGGAGAATGAACTTTTGGGTGAGTATTCCGGCGACGTCGCTGAAGCTTTCCGGGCCATTACATCTCTTGTAACGGAGTAGGGAAGACATTTTCTGGGAAGAACGGCTTTATAGGCCGTTTTTTTCATTTTTTCCTTGCAAATACACACCTATTATGAAAAGCTTTACATACATGGACAGAAATACGTTCCAAAAAATTCACGAAATTATTGAAGAATCAGACCTATCTCTTGAGGAAAAGATGGATTTCACAGAATTATTTGCTCAAACAAAGGAGGGTGCACTAAGGCCAGTACTTAATCTTTTAGAAAAAGATCCATCATGGGTTGAAAGACTTTATGCTAACTACAAGATTAAGGAAGAAGCACTAGTTACAGGAAATATGGAAGCATGGCATGATGCCATTCAAAAAGAAAAAGAGGAATTAGAAAAAGATTAACGAGACTTAACTTTAAGTTTCGTTTTTCGCTCCTTATTAATCTTAGGTAGTCGTATAACTAAAATACCGTGAGTAGTACTTGCGTCTGCATTATCAACATCAACTTCCTCAGGAAGTAGTATAGTTCGTGCAAATGATCCCCAGTAGAGTTCTTTATAGAAATAATTTTCTCCTTCAACTTCTTTGTGTTCTTCTCGGTTACCACGAATTGTAATCATGTCGCGTGTTAGTGATATGTCGACACTGTTAGGAGTAACTCCTGCAATTAATGCTTTAACTACGATTTCGTCCTGAGTTTGATATATATCAACTGAAAGTTCTCCTTCTTGAACCTCTTCTTCTTGTTCTTCGTGAGATTCATGTTCGATTTCAATTTCTTGAGTACAGTCATCGTCTTCAGCAATAGCTGAGGGTGTTTCGCTTTCAAAAAGATCGTCATAGCTTGAAGGCGCTATGGATCCAGTTAGTTTTTCAAAAAAAGAAGGTTTTCTCATGTTAATAGTTTTTAATTCGTTTAACTTGCTCGAAGGAAATAAGTAACAGAATTAAACCTAGCCATACAAAGGCAAAAACTCGGAGCAATTCGTTTCCGTCACTTCTAAGTATAAAGAAATTAAAGGATCCATGCAAAACAATAGCAAGGACAAGACCTACGCTTGCATACCAGAATTTAACTGCTTTTCGCTTGTAAAATGACAGCCCTAGAGCTAGTCCAATTAAGGAAGAAGAAAGTACGTGTAATAGTGTTGCACCTAAGAACCTAAGGTTTCCGGTAAGGATACTTTCAACAATTCCACTGTTTGCTATTGGGTCTATTAAAAATAATGCGTTTTCCGCTGCTGCAAACCCCAAGGACACAGTTATTAGGTATATAAGGGCGTCTATTGGCTCATTATTGGCCTTGTGGGCGAGAACGGTGAAGTAGGCGAGTGCAAACTTCATTATCTCCTCGATGGCCGCCCAGGCGATTATCATAGGAGTTCCTGCAAGCACCATCATGGCCATCTTTTGCAGTGGAATAACAGCAGCAACAGCAACCATTCCTACTAGAAAGGCCGCAACGATAAGTTGAGTAGGTTCTGGGTGCTTTGCGTCTTCCTTGTTCCAAAACCAAACCCAAATCATAGCAGGTACGATTCCACCAATGACCGCGTATGTAACAACAGAAAGATCCATTGCGTTTATTGTATCACTTATTTACCAGGCCACTTCGCAACCATTAAGATCTCTACTTCCTTCTGCGGTAGTGATTGCCATATTTCTTCAGTAACAAACGGCATAAATGGATGCAACATCTTTAAAGAAGTTGTAAGGAGTTCGTACAATACCCACTGGCGAGATTTCTTTCCATCTGTGGCTAAAACCTCCTTGCTCTCTTCAAGAATCTTATCTGCA
This sequence comes from uncultured Candidatus Saccharibacteria bacterium, assembly GCA_964399345.1. GTDB lineage: Bacteria > Patescibacteriota > Minisyncoccia > Phycocordibacterales > UBA2100 > UBA2100. The sequence goes on along the minus strand of CAYNQE010000001.1, from coordinate 82,221 downwards.
AACTCGTGCCATACATAGTGATACATTTTTTCACTCGCAAGGTGATATCTATAATTTTCTAAATCCCCCGTAACATCATCCACTACTTCAGCTAAACGATTGAGTATTTCTTTGTCAGAATCTGATAGTTCAGGTTTTTCTGAAAGATCAGCATACAGAGTTTCTGTTAGAACAAACCGAGTAACATTCCAAAGTTTGTTAGCAAATTTCTTATATGCCCCTACTTTCTGTAGATCAAGGTTAAGATCTGTACCTGGAGTGTTTCCAACAACAAGGCTCATGCGAAGGGCGTCGGTTCCGTACTTTTCAGATACTTCAAGAGGGCTAGTAACATTACCCTTGGATTTACTCATTTTTTGACCCTTAGAGTCTCTAACCATTCCATGTAGGTATACTTTTTTGAAGGGAACTTCTCCTGTTCGGTAAAGTCCCAACATAATCATTCTTGAAACCCAGAAAAAAATGATGTCCTTTCCGGTTTCCATAATTGAAGTAGGGTAGTAGTTCTTAAAATCATCAGAATCAGGGAATCCAGTTGTAGCAAGTGGCCATTGTCCTGAAGAGAACCAGGTATCAAAAGTGTCAGGATCTTGTTCAACTTCTCCTCCACATTTGGAACACTCGGAAATGGCATTTTTTAAGTCCACCATTCCGTGATTACATTTTGTACAAATTTTAGCAGGAATTGGAATACCCCAGACGATTTGACGAGCTATAGGCCAATCTTCGATGTTTTCTAGCCAGTTTCGGAAAACTCTTTCGTCTCTCTCGTTAAGAAATTCTACTTCTTTTTTATCAACAGCCTCTAGTGCTTTTTCAGCAAGAGGTTTCATTTTTACAAACCATTGTTCTCGTATTTGAGGCTCTATCTCGCGGTTACACTTGTAGCAGCAGGGAACAGAGTGTTCGTATTTTTCGTCCACCTTAACAAGAAGTCCCTTTTCGTCTAGCTTTTGAACTATCTTCTCCCTTGCCTCTGTTATAGGCATACCTTCAAACTCTTGAGCAATTGGAAGCAATTTCCCTCGCCAGTCTATTATCTGTTCATAATCTAGATCGTGTCTTTTTGCAATTTCAAAGTCGATACCAGAGTGCCAAGGAGTGATAGTCATAACTCCACTACCCATGGATGGATCTCCCGCTTCGTCTTTTATAATAGTTGCCGTTATAGGTCCATTAATCCATTCTAATTCAATCTTTTGGCCATGTTCGTATTCTTTGTAGCGCTCATCATCTGGGTGCATAACAACATACTTATCACCAAACTTTGTTTCAGGACGTGCTGTTCCAATAACAAAAGGGCCATATTGGAAGTAATAAAACTTTCCAGTTCTTTCTTCGTGATTTGTTTCTAGATTTGAAAGAGAAGTTTGATGTTTAGGACACCAGTTAGCAATACGAGATCCGCGGTAGAGAAGGTCGTCTTTTTCTAATTGTCCAAAGGTATCGTAGACAGTTTTTATAACACTCTCGTCGAGAGTAAAAAGAGAGCGAGACCAATCACATGATGCGCCAAGTTCGCGTATCTGATTCTCCATAAATGACTTATTACCCAGAGTGAATTCCATAATTTCATCGTAGAGTTCTTTTTGTTCCATTTGAAAACGAGAACGGCCTTCTTTTTGAAGTTTCTTCTCATACACCACTTGAGTTTCAAACCCAGCATGGTCAGCTCCCGGCAACCACAACGCCTTTTTTCCTCGCATTCTTTCAAATCGAATCATCGTGTCTTCAATTGCAAAAACAAGTCCGTGTCCGGCGTGTAGGGATCCGTTAGCGTTTGGCGGTGGCATTACTATTGTAAATGGCTCTGTCCTATCTCCCGGAAGATTGTCAGGATTAAAGTATCCGGACTCCTCCCACATTTTGTAAATTTTACCCTCACTTTCTTGAGGGTTGTAGGGTTGTAAAAATTTCTCTGGCACTTGCATGTTAGTTAGTATAACTTTAAATTACCCTCTGCCACAACATTTTCTTCGATGGGAGAGTCTTTTATTGCACTTGCAAAAGCAATCATTCGGCCGTTGTCTGTTGAAAGATCAGGAGTAGGAATGTAGAAGTCTACATTTTCATATTCTTTGGTAAGAGCGTTTAACTTCTCTTTAATATATGAATTAGCAGCCACTCCGCCACTAACTATTAAAGAGCGTATACCGTATTCTTCAATTGCCTTTTTAGTTTTTGAGATTAAGACTTCAGTAACTGAATCTTCAAACTCACGAGCAATTTGTTTCTTTTGCTCCTCAGTAGGTTCTCCAATTTCTTCAACCAGGTTTCTAACAGCGGTTTTAAGTCCGGAAAGTGAAAAATCGTAATCATCAGAATTAATCATTGGCCTTGGAAGGGTATACGGGTTATCTAATCCTTCTTCTCTTGCTAAAGATGCAAGTTTTGAAATTTTAGGTCCTCCTGGATATGGAAGTCCTAAGAGCCTAGCTGTTTTGTCAAAAGATTCACCAACCGCATCATCACGAGTTGATCCTATCCTTTCATATTGTAAATACTCTTTCATCAAAACTAGTTCAGTGTGGGCACCGGAAATTAGAAGAGCAAGAGAAGGAGAGTTAGGAGGTGTGACTAGAAACCCTTCTTCTGTTTTTTTAGCTAGTGCCGCTGCAACATGTCCTTCCATATGATTGACTGGTGAGAGAGGAATATCCCACGCAAGAGAAAGCGCTTTTGCAAAAGAAATACCCACCCATAAAGCAGGCTCTAATCCAGGACCTTTTGTTATAGCAATTCTATCAATTTCTGGTTTCTGAATTTCTGAGAGTAATTTTTTTAACTCTTCAAACATTTCAGGTTCTCTTTTTAGGATTTCCTTAATTTCCTCAGGGAAGTTAGAAGAACCTTCCTTGTGTAGGTCGGCGTCTTTAAGGGTTTGCGCGAAGAGAGAGGTTAAATTCTTTGCGTGGACTTGTTTTGCAAGAGACGGATACACTCCACCGTACTCAACGTGTGCTTCTGCTTGTGAGAAGAGGGTATCAGAAAGAACCTCAATATTTGTTGAGTCGCTTTCTTGCGAATATTCGACAATGGCTAAACCAGCCTCATCGAAAGATGTTTCTATAGCTAATATTCTCATTTGTGATCCCACGGGGAATCGAACCCCGATTTCCAGGATGAAAACCTGGTGTCCTAACCGTTAGACGATGGGACCGTTGTGTGGCGCTATATTACAATACTTTCCGCGAACATGCTATCCTCTCATTTAAGGAGGAGTGCCAGAATGGTAACGGAGCACTTTCGAAAAGTGTCGCGCGCAAGCGCTTGGAGGTTCGAGTCCTCTCTCCTCCGCAATATAGTTTATAATAGTAAACATGAATGAAGGGTTTTTACATAAACAGCAAGAAAGAACAGACAGCATTAAATCAAAATTTATTTCCCCGGAGAATCTTAGAGAGCTGTGTTCAGGAGACGAAGTATTAGAATCTCTTTTAGAGGATGTGTTTTCATATTCCCAAAGATATGTACAAGACGTATGGGAAATGGACGCTCTAAACGCAAGGCTTAAGACAGGTGAGATTAGCAGAGAAGTATGGAAGGAAGAGATGGATAAGGAAGATTTAGCTAGAACACAATTACATAATGCCTTAATAGACAGCATAGGTATATTGTCTAGAAATATGGGTAAAAGAGACATCGACAATTCTTGGGTAAAAGATTTTCTGGGGTCTGACGGGAAGCTTGCACGCACCTCTTGCGGAGCCTACGCTTTCGTGGTATTATTTGAGTTGTTAGAATCTGCTCATGAAGGGAAATAGTATGGGAAATCCCGTTAAAAATAAGCGCGAATTGATACTTGAACACAGAAGGCTGATGATTAAATTGGCCCAAGGTGACAAGAGTGCGCGTCTTAAGATGGATGAAATCGAGGAAGAGCTCGAAATGAGCTACGAGGAACTCGGTTATTTAGCCAAAAGGGACTATCTTAGGGGATATACTGAATAACGTCGATACCTGTGGTGGGTATCGACGATTCTTTTTACTCTTGACAAACACCTCATTACTGTGGTATTGTCCCGTGTATAAGAACGCTCTTTTCGTAACCGAAAGGAGTTTATTAATTTAAAAAATAAACGCATGACAATTATTAAATACGCTTCTGCTATAACAATAGCTTTAGCACTTACACTCGGAGCAATTCCAGCTGCAACAAACGCAGCCTCAGCTCCAACTTGTGTATTTAACACAATCGTACAGCCAACAAATAATGGAGGTACAACACTTTCTTGGAAAGTGAATAACGCACACACTGTTAACATCAGTGGAATCGGTAACGTTTCTAAAGCCGACGCCGTAGTAGTTTATCCAAGTGCACCTACAACTTACGTTTTAAAGGCAACGGGGAAGTACGGTACAGATACTTGTAGCGTAGTAGCACTACCTACAGCTAACTACTCGTTTGGAAACAATTCTATGTTCCTACCAAGCGGACAAACATGTTCAATGTGGGTTAATCCAGATGCAGTTGTTGCAGGAGGTACAGCCGTACTATCTTGGAGAGCACACGGTGCCGACGTATCAATTGATCGAGGAATCGGAAACGTTTCCGACGCAGGAAATCGAGTTATTCCTAACACCGGAGTACCACAAACTTTTACAATGACAGCAAAGTGGGGAAACGGAGTTACAAAAAATTGTAGCGCAACAGTAATTCCAGTAGGAGGAATAATTGCACCAACGTTTTCAGGGACAACTCTTCCTACAGTAACTGCATCATACGTTGCAATAAATCAGGTTCCTTACACAGGAACAAGTGAAGTATTGTATGTACTGGCACTACTAACGGTAGCACTAGGAGCGTTCACACTTCTATACACAAGACGAGGAGATTTTATCTCAGCGTTAAATGGCGACTTTGAGAAAGCAGTTTCAAACGCTGTTATACACGAAGCGTAATCCTATAAATAGGAAGACAAAAACCCGCAGCACTCGCTGCGGGTTTTTGCGTGTTGACATAGAAGGGAAGTGGGAGTATAAATGTTTACACGGGAAAGAGAGACATTAACGTTTCTCTCCGTAATATAAAAAGGATAGATGCCATGGGGCAGAAACCAAACAAGGGCGCAGCTGTAGAGCGCTTGAAAGGGAAGTTTAACTACCCGCTGGAAACGGATTTTCAAACACATCAAAGAAGTCCGACGCTCACAATGGATACAGAGTATCCGTTGTTGGAAGGCGACGACGATATAGAATCTTTGGGGATGGGTGATTTTCCTCCAGGAAAACTGTTTTTAGAGTAAACTCTTGAAACTTAAATGAGCGGGGCCTTCGGGAACCGCTCTTTCGCTTATCTCAAGTATCCGTGCATATTTTCAACTGCCTTAACGGCGTCACCTGCTGCGATATTGTTTTGATGATATTTTCCGTCAGTACAATCACCAGCTGCCCAAATTCCTTCCACGCTAGTTCTCTGTGTTAGAGGATCAACAACAACATGTTTTCTTTCGTTTAATTCAATTAGTTCAGAAACTATATCAGTGTTAGGAACCATTCCTATTTCAACAAATATTCCACCAACTTCCATTTCTTTTTCCTCACCAGTGATTTTATCTTTATATTTAATCCCAGAAACCATCGCATCTCCCAAAACTTCTGTTATCTCAACATTTGTAAGGCCGGTAAACTTTTCATTTTTTGAAACTTTTGCAATCGTAACTTCGTCCGCCAAAAATTTTTCGTTACGCTGGATTAAGGTAACACTCTTAGTGTATTCGAGAAGTTGTGCTGCAGTTTCAAATCCGGCATTCCCACCACCAACTACAACTACATCCTTTCCAGAAAAGAGTGGTCCGTCACATGTTGCACAATATGTTAGTCCTTTATGTTCAAACTTATCAGCACCAATTGCTGGAAGCCTTCTTCTGTGAGAGCCCATGGACAGAAATACTGCTTTAGATTCATATTCTTCTCCCTTATCGGAAGTAATTTTAAAACCATTTTCAGTTTTCACAATAGAAGTAACTTTAGCAGGAGCTACAATGTCTACAATTTCTCCTGCGTACTCTCGCAGATGTTCTTCAAGCTTCTTTGCTAAATCCGTACCCGAAATGTGGGGAAAGCCAATCCAGTTTTGGATATCTTCTGAGACATTACTTTGCCCACCCCATTCTTGGGTTAGAAAGAGTGTCTTAAGTTGTTTTCTTGCAGAGTAGATTCCAGCCGAGATTCCTGCTGGTCCTCCTCCGATAATAGTTAAGTCGTACATACTTTAAAGAACTAATGATAATTATTTTAATTTTGAACGTTTTAAGAATGACGGTATTGCACCCCAGTCTTCATCGTCTTCTCCTTCTTTTACTTTAGGTTTTTCTGGTTCAGCCCGTTTAACTTCTTTCATTATTGGAACTATGGGTTCTTCTTCTACTTTCTTTTCTATAACAACAACTTTTTCTTCAACTTCTTTAGGTGGAATTGCCTTTTCTTCAGGTTTTTCTTGATTTCCTCCAAAGAAGGATGCTTTGCGTATATCAGTCGAGTTCTTATTACTTTCTGGGAAACCTGTAGCAATTACAGTAATCTTAATTTCTCCCTTCTTTAGAGAATCATCTGAAATTGCACCAAATATTATTCTAGCGTCAGGGTCAACTGAATCTGTAATGGCCTGAGCCGCTTCCTGAACTTCAAGCATAGATAGGTCGTCACCACCTGCAATTGCAAACAGTACTCCGGTTGCCCCTGAGATAGAAACGTCCAGTAGAGGGGACTGTATAGCCTCGTGTGCTGCTTTTGTGGCGCGTCCTTCTCCTGCTGCTATTCCCATTCCCATTAATGCAGATCCAGCTGACTCCATAACGGCACGTATATCAGCAAAGTCGACGTTGATGATTCCAGGAGTTGTAATTAGATCAGCAATTCCTTCAACTGCTTGTTTAAGAATGTCGTCACACATTGCAAACGCTTCTTTTATCCCGGTGTCTTTGTCCACGGTAGTTAGCAGTCGGTCGTTAGGTATTGTGATAAGAGCATCAACTTCTTTTTTAAGATTCTCTGATCCCTCTTTTGCAAGACGAGCACGTTGTTGTCCTTCAAAGGTAAATGGCTTTGTAACAATACCAATTGTAAGTGCACCGGACTCACGAGCAATTTGTGCGATGATTGGAGCTGCTCCCGTTCCAGTACCTCCACCCATTCCTCCTGTAACAAACACCATGTCGGAGCCCTTTAGAGCTTCGTGAATTTCTTCTTTAGTTTCCTCAGCTGCCCGACGTCCTAATTCTGGATTCATTCCAGTTCCTAATCCGCGGGTAAGGTTTTTACCAATGTGAATTTTCTTTTTAGCCTTAGAGTGATGTAGTGCTTGGGCGTCGGTGTTTACTGCGATAAAATCAACTCCTTGAACTTTGGCGCGGATCATATGATCAACTGCATTGTTTCCGGACCCTCCTGCTCCTACTACTCTAATCCTAGCGAATGCTTCAACTTCTGGCTTTACCTGCTTCATAATTTATTTAATTTAAGTGTCTGTAAGTTTCTAAAAAGTGCAACAAATACCTACAGACCAAGAAAGGTCGTGTAATGAATACATATTAACAATTTGGCAGTGCAAAGGGAAGTTTGACAGCCTACGGCAAGAACTGCTTAAACCACGAAAGGAATTTAGCACCAGCAGCGTGTGCATTTTCAATACCTACCGTGTCTGAATCTGATGAGACTCCCCATATACAAAGTCCATATGCTACAGCCCAAGAGGCATCCTTCAGTCTTTGTTCTCCTAATCGTAGTCCTGCGGTCTCACTGGGTAATTTAAGTGCGGCTTTTGCATATGCCTCAAGGTCTGCAATTCCAGATCCTCCTCCAGTTAGTATTATTCCAGCAGGAAGTAGGCCTGCTCTGTTAATCTTTTTCAAATGGTCTTGAATTAGCATAAACATTTGTTTTGTTTTTGCAGCAACAATATCTTCGAGCTTTTTTCTTGGAAGACTTGTACCTGTTACAGCACCTCGTTTTAACTGCTCAGCCTCAGAAAGAGGAACACGTAACTCTATTGCAATATTATTCGTAATATCAGTAGATCCAGTAGGGAACACCTTAAGTGAAATTGGGGTGTTTTCTTCAAAAACAACAACGGAGACAGTTTCTGCCCCAACGTTTGCAAGAACACAACCAACCATTTTTTGCTGCTTTGTTAGTGTTACAAGACTCGCTGCAATGGGAGCTGCCATTATATCTATAGTTTCAACTCCAGCTGCTTCAATTGCACTCACAAGGTCGTTTAAGTGTTGCTCCAGAACGGTAACGAACATTGATTCAACTTCAATTTTAGAACCATGCATTCCTACAGGATTTCCTAACACTCTTTGACCATCTAGTAGGTAGGAGACAGGAACTGCGTGAAGTATCTTGTGATTCATTAACTCACGACTGATCCGTGCTTCTGATTCGGCTAAGGCATTTTCTGTATCAATTTCAGTAACTTCTGAATTAGCGCGACTAACAATTGCCTCACCGTGAGAATATTTATCTTCTAATCCAATTCCACCGATAGAAACGTAGGCTCGTTCAATCTTAACACCCGCTTCTTTTTGAGCCTGGTTTATCGCGCGTCTTATACTTTCAACAACGTCCACCTTACTTACAATATATCCATGACGCATTCCGTTTGAAATTGCAGAACCAGTTCCAATTATATGTGGGGGAGTACCGTCACTCTGAATTTGAGTGATAACAACTTTTATGTTGTACGTTCCGATGTCGATACCGACAATAGTGTTTTTACTACGCATGCACCCATTGTAGCCTCCAAAAAGAAGGCTTTCAAATGGGTTAACTGTGCGAAAATTTCTTTAAAAGTCTAGTCTCTTCTTTTTCCATTTTTTCTCCGTGGGCTAACCCTTTAAGGTGAAGGCATCCGTGGATGAAGAGGAAGGCGATGTGTTCCTTAATTGTGTGGTCGAATTTTTTAGCGTCTCTTTGTGCGCGACGAAGATTTAAAAAGATTTCACCTTCGGTTTCTGAAAGCGGGAAGGATAATATGTTAGTTGGCCCGTCTTTCTTTTTGTGTTCTTTGTTTAGTCTTGTTGCAAGAGTGTCTCCCATTAGCACAAGAGAGAGTTCATATTTTGAACCTAAAACAGAAATCTTAATCTTTTCAAAAGAGATTTTAGGTTTAACTTTAGTAGTATTACGTATATCAAACATAGTAATTAAATAAACGACGCTAGTGCGTCGTCTACTTTCCCCATTTAACGCGCTTTCCGCGTACAGAGTCGGATAGTTTTCCGTCTTTAATTAGTTGCTCAAATTCGCTCTTTCTTCGGATCTTTCGTAGAGCTTTACCTCGTCGAGTGGAGTCTGAAAGAGGGCGCGCAGTGTAGCGAATCTTTCGCATTTTTTGAACGATACCAGCACTTCGCATACGTTGCGTAAACTTACGCAAAACAGCGCCCGTGTTTTCGTTTCCAGTCTTTTCAATTTCTATATTTGTTGCCATATGTGGCGAAACTTTACCATAAGTAGGCTTAGAGTGCTAGGGGTGTATATAAAAAAGAGCGCCCCGCACGAATGCGGGGCGAAATTGTCACCGGCGGCTGATGGCCGCCAAGATGAGTTTATTCTCCTCATGGGGTCAGTCCTCCTTATGGTTTTAGGTCGTAACGGACTGCTTGTGCAAATCCGTTAAAACGGCTTGGGTTTATATCTTTCGATTAAAACCCATTGCCATCCTCAGGGCAGGCGCCGCGATTCTGTTGAATCGCACCGGCGGCCGTCCGGCAGAAGTGGAAAAAAAGAGATGCACTAAACATAACTTTTTACGGGTGCCCCACGTGGGGCCGGGAACAATTTTGACATGGATTCCTCCGTTGTCGTTTCAAAGTCTAATGCGCGAATCGCATTAGACTCAAGTAAGACATCATTGTGTTAGAGACCTGTCAACCCCTTAAAATCAAAGCGCACACCCCGAGAGGTGTGCGCTTGGAAGATCATACCATTGCGATACTTGTGCAGATGGGGTTACGTTCCGAGGGTCGGTGAGTCAATGTAACCGGGACACCGTCATAAATTTCTTGAAGCCCACATTTTTTCAGGATGCTTTTGGGAAGGAACACATCCTTTTCTCCCTCAACTTCGACAAAACCATAGCCCTTAGTCCAGTTGAACCATTTGATAGTTCCGAGAATCCGGGGAGGTTGTGTGATGGCGTCTATTCCTGTGACGAAGAAGCTCCCATCTTCTCTTGTCCCATAGCCAACGGTGATCGAATCACCTGTGTCTACGGATGAAAACTTTGATCCGTCCAGAACTTTGCCTGGTAGGTAGATTGGACCGATTGATGAATCGATAATACCAAAGTTTTTCCGATTATTGAAAAATCGCAAAACTCCATGGGTAGTCTTCAGCGAAAAAATCATGATTTGTACCTCCGTTATATAAATGTACTGTAAATATATAGTACTATGAGACTAGCGGTTTGTCAACTAAGCCTTCAATCTCTTCAAATAGCTAGAAAGGTTTGATAGTGGAACAACTACCTGTGACATGGTATTCATATTACGAACAATTGCAGTTTCCTCCAATGCTTCTTTGTGGCCGATGATAACGGTATACGGAGTGGTAACTTTTTCAAGTTGAGCACCAATACTTTCAAGCGCTAGTTGTTGTGAAATAGGAACTCCTGACTTACGAAGTAATTCTAAAACAGAAAAACTTTTCATTTTAGCTTGTGGGCCAAGTTGTGCAAAAAAGAATTTTGGATCTGTAGTTGCTCGTCTTTTAGGTTTAATCCTTCCTCGTATTTCGTGTTCGATAATTACACTAACAACCGGCATTTCAACTCGATAGCTCTTGTATGCAAGAGAATCGTGCCGTCCACCGCGGGCTACTGTTATTGTTCCACCACTTTCGTTAGGAATTCTTAATTCAAATATTGTGTGTTGCCAGCAATCATTACTTCCTAGAACTGATGTGTCTAATTCATAAGGAATTCCAATGTTTTCAACATATTCAAGAACAGTTCGCAGATGCGCCCTGCTTTCATCGTTTAGATACTCCATAGGATTAGGCGCACCTCCTGCAATTTCATTTTGTTTTTCAGAAAGTTTTGAAAATGCTCTAACGGGGTTGCCTGCCTGCATATCCTCTCGTGCATAGCCTGGCATCTCATTTAAATTATTTCGTAGATAGGCAGTTAAATCACGAATATATCGAGCAGAAGAGTCTTTGTCACCAATGCTATTGATATGTAAAACATAGCCTTGCAGGCCACTTTCTCTAGCTATATTTTCTAGGGTGGAGATAAGCATAGCCTCTGCAATAGAAGACTTACTTCCTACTGCATGTAATGAAAGCGAAGATACTTTTGCCCCGCTTTCCACCTGATATTCAAAATGAGGAAAATCCTCTCTATGAAAACCGTGAGAAACGAAAGATTTAGTTAGGGAGGATAACTTTTTTTCAATAGGGAGCGCCAAGTTGGCATTTGCGCGAACCTTTAACACCTTTGCAGGCTTCTTGTCTTTAAGGGTCTTATCCAAGGGATTGAATCCATAGAATTCTATCGTGTCCAGTGCTCGGTCAAGAAGTTCTCCTGTGCTTGCACAGTTTGTTTGTTGAATTGTTAACATATTATTTTCCTGGATAGGTACCTATACTATTAAAAGGAAAGAGTCGAACGTATGCTCTTCCGGTTATCTTATTATCTTCCAACGGTCCCCAGTACCTTGAATCGGAAGATGCCGCGCGATTATCTCCCAGAACAAAATATTCGTTATCTCCTAGGTTAGAAACTGAATTCGAAGGTTTTTGGTGCTCGTCATCAACATATGGTTCATCTAAAACGAATCCTTCCGGTGATTCGTCATTAAAGATAGTTACAGTGTTTCCTGAGAGAACAACCCTCTCTCCTGGAAGGCCTATAATTCTTTTAATAAAAAAGCGTGATGGATCTTGAGGAAAACGAAAGACAATAACATCACCACGTTCAGGCTCGTTAAACCTGTAACTAATCTGATCGATGATAAGGTAGTGCCAAGTATCAAAGGTAGGGAACATAGAAGTTCCTGAAACGATAAAAGGCTTTGCGATAAACAATCGTATAGGAAGTACTATAACCATAACGATAACCGCAAAGAGAATTAGACTTTTAAGAGAAGTAGGGTGATTACCATCTAGAGGGTGAGGTTCTTGATGTGAATCAGCTGGCATGGAAAGCATTGTACTACACTCGTTTGTATTGACGCAAAGATAAGTCTGTTCTCGAAACATCAATTTTTCATTTTTCCAACAAAAAGGTACACTAATTAAATGAAATTTATAATTGTAGGACTAGGTAATCCCGGAGAGGAATATATAAACACACGACACAACGCAGGACGACTTGCGGTTGAGGCTTTTGACGAAGAGAAAGAATTCGGAGGCTTTGTAGTTGATAGTAAAACAAAGAGCGACCTTTCTAAAGGAGAGATTGGTAAACACAAAGTATCACTCCTTCTTCCAAACACTTTTATGAATAAATCAGGTACTTCAGTTAAAGATGCAAAGAACGTGATCGTAGTTTACGACGATATCGATTTACCTTTTGGTAGTATTCGACTTGCATACGGAAGAGGATCCGGGGGACACAAGGGAGTTGAATCTATAATAAAGGCACTGAAAACAAAAGACTTTGTAAGGGTAAGAATCGGTGTTGCACCAACAACACCAACTGGAAAGATAAAGAAACCCTCAGGAGACAAAAAAGTTTATGACTTCCTTCTAGGAGACTTTTCAAAGAAAGAAACCGAGCAATTAAATGAAGTATTTAAAACAACAACCAAGGCGCTTGAGAGCGTTATCGTCGACGGAAAAGAAAAGGCGATGAATTTGTTTAATTAGAAAACCCGCCTTTCGGCGGGCTTTTCGTTATTCCTCTGTAGGTGCGTCCTTAAAGGACAACGTCATCTTATGATCTTCCGGATCAAAGAGGGTAATAGTGAATGGATATAATCCTCCTAAACTCAATTCTTCGCGAAGTTCTTCACTTCCTCCGAATTCAGATACGTGAACTAATCCTGCTACACCTTCTGCAATGGAAGCCAATGCTCCGTGCTTGTTATATTTAATAACAACAGCTTTAACCTTGTCTCCTTGCTCAAAGCTTTTAGAAGCTGCTTTCCAAGGATCTTCGATAAGAGCCTTGATAGAAAGTGAAACCTTTCCGTCTTTAACTTCAATAACTTGAACACGAACCTTTTCTCCAACTTTGTACTTGCTCTTAGGATCTTCAACAAGTGCCCAGTCCATTTCTGAAATGTGAACAAGTCCTTCAAGTCCGTCTTCTAATTTAACAAATACTCCAAAGTCAGTAGCACCAGTTATTTCTCCGTCGTGTGCGTCACCTACTCGGTACTTCTCAACCATTTCAGCTTTTTCTTCTGAGTTGATGCCTTTTTCTGTAAAGATAAGCTTTTGCTCTTTGGCGTCAGCTGTGATCACGTGAAGAGTAAGTTTCTTGTCTACGAGTTGTTTTAGCTCTGCAAAGATCTTGTCTTTGTCACCATCAGGAACTCGTGGGTAATTATCCACTCCAAGTTGTGATGCTGGAAGGAATCCTTGAATTCCTTGCCATTCAACGATAAGACCACCTTTGTTTGCGTCCTTAACTGCAAGCTCAAGTTGCGTCTTGTTTTTAAGAGCGTCTTCCGCCTCACCCCAAACTAGTGCTTGGCGCGCCTCTCTTAGTGATACTTCGATGTATCCATCAGGGTTTTCAATTCCTGAAACTTTTGCGGCAACTGTGTCACCTGGGTTTACGTTTTTAAGTATGTCACGTGCTGAGAGATATTCTCGCCCGTAAATTATTCCTGTACCAAATGGGAACAGGTCAATGTAAATTCGCCCCTTGTCGATGTCGACAACAAGTCCTTCTACTAAATCTCCAATTGCAGGACTCGCTGGAACCTCATTTAGAAGTTCAGTCATTACTGAATCCTTTTTACTCTTAGGTTCGTCTTGAACCTCTTCTTTTTCTTTTACCATTATATATTGTGAAGTGTCTTTCGTACCCGTGGTCTCGTTAGGGTTCTTGTACAAAAGGTTTAACCTTCGCTAAATTAATAAATGCCCTTTTGGGCAGGTACACTATACGCTTTTATGCTTAAAAAGCAATTAAGTTTACGCTTAAAATATGCTATAATACAGGTAAGTTCCGCATATTTTACGTGCGGATTTGTATACGAATTCATGATAATTACACACCATAAAGGAGAGTTTATAAAAGTAAGTTTTGGGGACACAACATTAGCGTTTAACCCAGTTTCAAAAAAGTCAAAAATAGCACCAACACGTTTCGGAGCAGATATAGCATTTGTATCATTAAACGATGATGATTTTAACGGAGTAGATGAAGTTACTAGAAGTGGAAAAGAGTTATTTGTAGTTAGTGGTCCTGGGGAGTATGAAATACAAGGAGTGTTTGTTAAGGGATTTCAAACTGAAGCAGCAGACGATAAGATAAACACAACTTACGCTGTTAGATTAGAAGGAATTAACCTACTATTTCTAGGCGCTGTCTCTGACAAGAAACCTAACCTTAAGGTAGTTGAAGACATGGACTCCGTGGACGTACTATTTGTACCAATTGGAGGAGATGGAGTGTTGGATCCAAATGAGGCACACACTTTGGCTGTAGCCCTTGAGGCCAAGATAGTAATTCCAGTTCACTATGATGGAATTGGGGCCTCTAACTCTTTAAAGTCCTATTTAAAGGAGGCCGGAGTTGAAGATCTAAAGCCAGTAGAAAAGCTAACGATAAAAAAGAAAGATATTGAAGGTAAAATGGGGGAAACAGTTGTACTTAAATCATGAAATTTATAAACGACATGAGAGAAAGACCAGAGGATGAGCGAATCGCGTTTGCGGCAATTGCTGCGGGTATTGCAGCCCTCGCACTATTTCTTTTCTGGGGAGCAACTTTTTTTAATGACGTAGATAATAATGTATACGTTGCAGTTCCAGAACAAAGTGCAAGTGCACTAAAGAATGCAGAAAGTGAATTAAATAACGCAATAAACGAATTTGGTACTCAGTACAACCAAATACGGCAGATACTTGAAGAAGAAAATGATATAGTACCGAGCACAGATTTATAATATGGCAGAAAAAGAAAACAAAGAACCAATAAGAGGAATCATTAAGCAGGGAATTTCTGGTGAAATGAGAGAGGCGTACATTAACTACGCCATGACTGTAATAACTTCACGAGCGCTTCCAGACGTGAGAGATGGTCTAAAGCCGGTGCATCGACGTATTCTCTACGCGATGAATAAACTAAACCTTGGTCCGGGAGGAAAAACACGAAAGTCAGCCACAGTTGTAGGTGAGGTTATCGGTAAGTACCACCCACATGGAGATACAGCTGTTTATGATTCGATGGTTAACCTTACCCAGGATTTTACTATGCGATATCCGCTTGTTATAGGACAAGGTAACTTTGGATCAATTGATGGAGACAATGCTGCTGCAATGCGATATACAGAGGCAAAAACTTCTAACATGGCATCTGAGCTACTAAGAGATTTAAACAAAGACACGGTAGATTTTAGAGCAAACTACGATAATACTGAGAAAGAACCAGTTGTATTACCTGCAGCTCTTCCTAACCTACTGTTAAATGGAACGCTAGGTATTGCCGTAGGTATGGCAACAAACATTCCTCCACACAACTTGCGGGAGGTAACTGATGCAACACTACATCTTATAGACAACCCAAAGAGTACAACAGAAGACCTTCTAAAATTTGTTAAGGGACCAGACTTTCCTACAGGATGTATTGCGTACAATCAGAAAGATATTTCAAGTGCCTACGCCACAGGAAGAGGTGGTGTTGTAGTACGCGGAGAAGCTGAGATTGTGGAAGGAAAAAAAGGGGCTTTCCAGATTATAATTTCATCTATTCCGTACCGTGTTAATAAAGCAAACTTAATTACAAAGATTGCAGACTTAGTCCACGCAAAGAAACTTGAGGGGATTAAAGGTCTAAGAGATGAGTCAACAACAGACATACGAATAGCAATTGATCTAAAAGGAACAGCACACCCCCAGTCAGTACTAAACTATATCTACAAACACACTCAACTAGAGGAAGCCTTCCATTACAACATGGTAGCAATTGTTGACGGAGTGCCTAAAACACTTTCTTTAAAACCAATGATCGAATCATATATCGGTCACCGAATAGAGGTTATAACAAGGCGAACTCAATTTGATTTAGATAAGGCAAAAGCACGTGAACACATCCTGTTAGGGTTAAAGAAAGCCTTAGACAATATAGACAAAGTAATTGCTCTAATTAAGAAGAGTAAGGATGTTCCAACAGCACACGCCGGATTAATGAAGACGTTTAAGTTCTCAGAAATTCAGGCAACTGCTATTCTTGAGATGCGACTTCAAAAGTTGGCTAACCTAGAAAGAAAGAAAATTGATGAAGAACTAGCCGAGTTAAAGAAACTAATCGAAGAATTAGAAGGAATTCTAAAGAGTAAGGCAAAATTAAAAACATTAATTAAGAAAGAACTGAAGGAAGCAGCTGATAGATTAGGAGACGACAGACGAACTAAAATAAAGAAGCAGGGAATTGGTAGCTTCTCTATGGAAGATGTGATTGCAGATGATGAGTACGCTCTTGTGTTAACTAAGGGTGGTTACATTAAGCGAACTAACCCAAGTGAATACAGGCAGCAAAGAAGAGGCGGAGTCGGTGTTATAGACATGAACACGAAGGAGGAGGATGTTGTAAAGACATTCTTAACAGCAAGCGCACACTCTGACTTACTATTCTTCACAGATGGAGGAAAGGTGTACAAAACAAAGATGTACGAAATACCAGAAGGGAAGCGTTCTACAAAAGGAAAGTCTATTATGAATTTCCTTCAATTAGAACAAGACGAGAATGTTACTTCTGTTCTTCCAATGCCAAAAGATGCTAAGAAAGGAGATGAGCTATCTTTACTTATGGTTACAAGAGAAGGAACCATTAAAAAGACATCAGCATCCCACTTCCATGATGTACGTCAAAGCGGACTTATCGCGATAAAACTTAACGGAAAAGATAGATTGATAGCAGCACACTTCCTAAACAAAGAAGACGATATCGTTCTTGTAACTAAAAACGGACAGGCAATACGATTTAAAGAAGGAGACGCCAGAGAAATGGGAAGAACAGCAGCAGGTGTTCGAGGAATAAAGTTAAGTGGGGATGATCAAGTTATTGGTGCCGGAATTGTTGAAAAAGATTCAAAAGGAAAAGCTCTGTTTGTTCTAACTGGAACTGGGTATGGAAAGAAAACTCAAATGAGAGAGTATAAGGTACAAAAACGAGCAGGATCTGGAATAAAAACATCTCAAATAACAGCAAAGACAAAGGAGGTGATTGGAGCTGAGGTTATTGAGAGAGAAGGCGGGGAGTTGGTGGCTGTTTCAAAGAAGGGGCAAGTTATACGAACCAGTCTAGACGAAGTGAAACTTCAAGGAAGACAAACTCAAGGAGTTAGAATAATGAAGTTACGAGCAGGAGATTCAATTGCTTCAATGGTGACATTAAAAGAAGAGGTTGGGGAGTAACAGATTCTCCTCACTTACGTACGGTATAATAGTCGTACATGGACGCTAAAATCACTACAGCCACTAATGGGCAGAGGGGTACTTCATCAATTGTTCTTGAAGGAGACAAAAAAATTTCTCAAGGTGGAGTTGCTGCAAAGCCCGTATCATTGCCAAAACCGACTTTCTCAGATCCAAGTAAGAATATTCGCGAACTTGGTTTTAAAAGTACAGACGAAGTTGCTGATTTTGGATCGGGCTCTGGTGTGTACACGCTTGCGTTATCAAAGATGGTTAAGAAGGTCTACGCAGTAGACGTTCAAAAAGATTTGCTAACCAGAATTGAAAACCACGCAGAAGAGAGTGGTTTAGATAATGTCGAGATAGTATGGGGAAATATTGAAGAAGCTCGTGGAATTGGACTTCGAGACGAAACACTAGATGGAGTGTTGTTATCAAACACACTTTTCCAAGTAGGTGATAAAATAGGTACAATAAAGGAAGCTTGGCGGGTTTTAAAGCCGGGCGGAGTTTTGGCGGTAATAGATTGGACTGACTCTTATGGTGGACTAGGTCCGCGAGCAAGCAACATATTAACTCAGTCGGAGGCGAATTTAATTTGCACAGATAATAACTTTGCTTTTAAGGGAGATTTTGATGCAGGAGAGCACCATTACGGAATACTGTATATAAAGATGAGAAGAGATGAGAGAATTGAAGAAACCATGGCAGAAGTAAAAGAAAAAGAAGAGGAATTTATTTCTAAAACAGTAGAACAAGAAGTAATTTAATTTTATGCCAGAGAAAAAAAGCCCATTTCAAACAATTGTATTCGGAGTATTCGCCTTTTTTATAATTGCGGCAGTTTTTGCCTTCGCCACATTTTCCGGTGGAAAAGGAGAAAGGCCAATCGGAGAAGTTTTAATGTGGGGAAGTTTTGACAGAAACCTTATGGAAACCTATCTACAAACCCTAAACGATATTGATAATAGGGTAGAGAATGTATTTTATGAGGAAATTCCGGCAGATGTTTTCCAGTCTAGGTTGGCTGAAGCCCTTGCAGACGGCAGTGGTCCTGACCTTTTTATCCTAGATCAATCAAATCTTGTAAGGCATTGGGATAAAGTTTCTAAGTTTAGTTATGAAGATATACCTGAGAGGGAATATAAGGATACATATATAGAAGAGGCAGAAATGTTTTTAAGTAGTGAGGGTATACGAGGGTTACCTTTTTCTGTGGACTCACTTGTTATGTATTGGAACAGGGATATATTTGCACAAAACGGCTTCTCGCAACCACCAAGTTTTTGGGATGAATTCTTTCTGTTATCCGAGAGGATAACCAAAAGAGATAATTCAAATAATATTGAAATTGCCACAGTTGCATTTGGAGAGTTTGATAACGTAACTCACGCCAAGGACATAATCTCCACTCTAATAATGCAGGCAGGAGGGGACATAGTTGGCTTCAACGAGTCAGGACTCTATGTTGATGTGACTGTAAGAGAGGGAGCAAACGAAATAAACCCTACTCAAACCGCATTACGATTCTTTACAGAATTTGCGAACCCAGTAAAAACTGTATATACCTGGAATAGATCCCTTCCAAGCTCACTGGATTCTTTTGCTCAAGGCAAATTGGCAATCTACATAGGTTACGCCAGCGATGTTAAAACCATTCAAGCCAAGAATGCACATTTGAATTTTGATGTGGCACCTCTACCACAAATACGAACAGGGGAGCAGAAGCGCGTAATGACCTACGGCAAGCTACACGCCCTTGCGGTACCTAAAGTTGCAGTTAACTCCTATGGGGGCGAGGAGATGGCTAAATTTATGTCAGGAAGAGAGGCGTCAGAGGTTTTTGCACAGATAAATTCAACGGCGTCGCCAAGAAGAGATCTGTTAAGCAAAACCCCGGATGATCCTCTACTTTTAATCTTTCGCAACGCAGCACTACTAAGTCGTGCTTGGTTTGATCCAAATTCTGAAGAAACAACGAGGATCTTTAGAAGAATGGTTGGTGATGTTACCTCAGGTGCTACTAAGTTGTCTGACTCTATTGGAAGAGCAAGTCAGGAGTTAAATAATTTAATTAAATGAGATTAATATATTTAGCCGTTCTTTTTCTACCGGGGATAGTAAGTGCTGCTACTTTTGAAAACCCTTTACTCCTTAGATTTGTAAGAGAAATCTTAGAAGCTTTCGTTAATGGAGTTATCTATGTGGGTACTCCTGCATTAATAGTGTTAATAGTGTGGACAGGGTTTTTGTTTGTCTCAGCACAAGGCAATCCCGCAGGTCTTACGAAAGCAAAATCAATGGCACTCACCACGTTAATAGGAGGAACCGTATTCTTAGCTCTTTGGGCGATAGCACAACTTGTTGGCAACACGCTCAGTGGATTAACCTCGTCAGCACTTTTAGTAGTTATATCCGCATTCCTTTTATACGCTTTGTATAAAAAGTGATATTATATTTATATGAAAAAAATATTGTTCTCTACATCTATGTTTCTTTTGTCCGTTCCAGGAGTTGTTTCTGCCGCTTGTTCCAGAGGAGGGGGAAAAGGGTTTCAAAACCCATTATGCAACGGCCTAGATACCGTAGCTGGCTTCACAGAAGCATTTTTGAATGTGGTTACACAAATACTATTTCCAGTAGCAGTATTGTTCATAGTATATTCAGGATTTTTGTTTGTAATGGCACGAGGAAACTCAGATAAACTTGGGGAGGCAAAAAGTAACTTCTTATGGGTAGTTATAGGAGTGGCATTACTTCTTGGCGCGTTTGCCTTAGCTACTTTAATTAAGGGAACGATTGATCCAATTCTAGCTGTTTAATATGAAAAATCTTTTTTTTATCGTAGCAACTTTCCTTTTAAGTTTTGAGGTCTCATTTGCTGCTGCAAAAACATTTAAGGAACTTTCGTATTGGGCAGTGGACATGCTTAATCTAGCAACCACTGCATTATTTAGCCTTGCTCTTGCGTTCTTCTTCTGGAGAGTAGCCTCAGGACTATTTAATTACGATGCAGACTCTGCGGAGAAGAAAAAAGAGCTCAAGGATTCTATGGTTTGGGGGGTTATTATTCTTTTCGTTATGGTAAGTATATGGGGAATCATCCGAATACTTCAGTCGACTCTTTTTGGTGGTCTTTAACGATATCCCCAAAATATATTAAATCTACTAGTAACGGTGCTACCATATAGGTAAGTACATTCAAACGTATTTTATTAGTTTTATTAACATACAATGCAAAAAATAAACGCACTTATATTAACCGGAGTTGCAGTAATGATGCCTACAACAGCATCCGCCGTTACTCTTGGAAATACATTAAACACAATTAGCGGTATTATAAACGGAATCATCCCAATAATTTTGGCTCTTGCCGTTTTATATTTCTTTTGGGGATTGGCTAGCTATATATTAAAGTCTGACGATTCAGAGGCAAAAGGAAAGGCCATAAACCAAATGTTTATGGGAATTATAGCGATATTCGTTATGGTAAGTATCTGGGGAATTATTCGAATACTACAAGAGACATTTGAGGTAACGGGCTCAGCCCCAATTGTTCCTAAGGAAATTAGGAGATAGGCATGGAGGTAATGGATAAAATTGTTGATTCAATAATTAATCCTTTAATACTAGTTATATTCGCAGCCGGAGTTTTTATGTTCACCTGGGGTCTCGTGATCTTTTTGCTGAACATGAATAGTCCTGATAAAAGATCTGAAGGGGTTCAGCATATGATATATGGAGTATTAGGGATCTTCATTATGGCGTCCGTCTTTGGAATACTAGGTATTATAAAAAGTACGTTTGGAATCTAAAAGTAAAAACGCACCTGTAAGGTGCGTTTTTACTTATTTGTGCGTCTATTTCACCAAGGTAGAACCTATTTTCAA
The DNA here is from genome assembly GCA_964399345.1 of uncultured Candidatus Saccharibacteria bacterium. Classification (GTDB taxonomy): domain Bacteria; phylum Patescibacteriota; class Minisyncoccia; order Phycocordibacterales; family UBA2100; genus UBA2100. The sequence continues at coordinate 60,790 of CAYNQE010000001.1, read as the reverse complement.
AGCAAACACTAATCTCACGCGCCGAATCTGTGGCATCTCTAAACATACGCCTACGCATTGGACTTACCGCCTTGTTCCACTCGGCGACCAAAAAACAAAACATTTCCTTTCAATTTTTTACGGCTTCCCCCATACCCCCACCGCGGGGAAAGAAGAAAGAAGGAAATGTGTTTGTTTTTCGGGTTCGCTGCGTCACTACAAAACAGTTCTCTTATACGCAAAGCGTACGAGCTCTCTGTTTTTCGTGATTTGCGAAGTTAGTCTTGCATACTCCACGAAGTGTGGTATAATATGCATGAAGTTCATTTACATAATATTTGTTGGTCCTAGCTACAAGTTACCGAAATTTCGGTTGTTTGTAGCTAAGACCACACGGTCTAGTACTTTTGTTCTATACGGGCAAAGGTGTACCTTAATATCCTATACGGATAAAGGAGAAGACAATGTCAAAAGCTAACAAAACTCCCGACCGAATACAGGCAGTCTGGAATATCCACGGTGGAGAGGTGGGTATTGACGCATTGCTTGCTGGGCGGACAAAAATTGTGGCCGTCTCTCAGCTGGGCGAACTCAAGAAAGGGGCAGTCATTCCGGCACGAACCAAAAAGTTTGTGCCAAAAACCGCTTTCAAGACTCGCAAAGAAGGACGTTGGTCGTCGCCGAATATGGCAAGTCTAATTTTGCCGGTGGCGAAACCGATTGCTTCAGTTCCTGAAATCGCGACTCACTATCGCAAACTGGAAACTCAAACGAGAGAGTGGGATATTATGAAGGAATATCCTGAATCCATATATCGCGATATCAGGGTTCTACTGGCACATATGGACAGTTTAACTGCTCTACAGCCAAGTGGCGAAGCGGAAGGCGACCTGTTGGTTGAAAACTATGCTGCTAACTTGTTCTTCTTCGTTCCTGACGTGAACAAGCCCCGTGGAGGCTTCGTGTTCATCGCGATCTGGGACTCCGACGGTTCCAAGTGGTACTTCAGTGCGAGTCCGCTTGACGGCTTTGTCTGGCCTGCTGGCAGCCGTGTCTTTAGCAACTGCTGAACCTAAGGACTGAGTCCTTCAGTCCTTTGTCCCTTAGCCCCTTTGACGCTTCAAGCGTTTGAGGGGCTATTTTTACACATAAGGGATTTTGCTATACTGCAAAACGAAGTTTTTATTATGTTCTGGTTATGGCTCGGGCAAGAAGCTTTAGGTAAAACAAATGTCAGAGTTGGAGTTAGACTATGGTTTCTCCAAGAGTATATCTGTTGTATCTCTGAAAAAATAAATGCAGTTGGTGATTGATACTGAAGGATTTATAACGTCCTGAATAATATACAGCCCAGAGAATATTCAATGGGTGGTGGTACAGATGGTATTGGTCACATTACGAGTGAAGGCTTCGTGGTCAACGCGAACTGGAACTCCGACGATTCCAAGTGGAACTTCAATGCGAATCCGCTTGACGGCAATGTCTGGAATGCTGGCAACCGTGTCTTTAGCTACTGCACATATTTCTCCTCACTTTTGTGGGGAGTTTTTAACTTCCAACCCCTTTCTCCACCCACCAAGCATTCTTCCAACTTCCTGTAGTTGCTCACTAAGTACTGTATATTTTTTAGTATCTAAAGCTTGTATTTCCCACGCTAGTTGCAAAAGAAGTTTGAGCAAGTCAACTCGCGAAATACAGCGGTTGAGATGAATAATTTTAGTATCCCTTGGGGCGTAGCTGGCAAGAAAACAGTACTCTATAGCAATCAAGAATACTTCATCAATTTTGCTCCCTAAGGTATAGCGATTTTGTTTCGGAAAATGAACAAGATATTCCTGCCATAGTCTATATACATCTTTCAGTTTTAATATAACGGGAATTAGCTTTGATTGCGAAATCGCTGAGGGGGGGGGTAGGATTCTGAGGATGAAATTTGTTCATACCTACAATGATATCATCTGTGTAGAAAATCTCCTCGGTGCGTGGAAGGAATTCTTAAACGGTAAACGAAAACGTAAGGACGTGCAGGAGTTCCAATTACATCTAATGGATAACATACTTTCATTACACCAAGATTTAAAAAACAAAACATACAAGCACGGTAGATACGAAGCTTTTAACATTTCCGATCCCAAACCAAGAAATATTCATAAGGCAAGCGTGCGAGACAGACTATTTCACCATGCAATATATAGACAACTCTATCCATATTTTGACAATACGTTCATCGCTGACTCATATTCTTGCAGAAACAACAAAGGGACACACAGAGCAATTGATCGGCTTCGCAGTTTTGTAAACAAAGTTTCAAAGAACAACACGAAAACAGTTTGGGTATTTAAAAGCGATATACGAAAATTCTTTGCCTCCATTGGCCACTCTATCTTAATGAATATTTTGAAGAAACACATTTCTGACAAAGATATAATTTCGCTTTTAGAAGAGATTGTTGGGAGTTTCAGCTCTGGTGAGAAAAGAAAAGGATTACCACTTGGTAACCTCACTTCGCAACTCTTTGTTAATGTATATATGAATGAGCTTGATAAGTTTGTTAAACACAAACTGAAAGCTAAATATTATATTCGTTATGCTGACGATTTTGTGATTCTTTCGCGAGACAGACAAGAGTTGTTGGAAATACATCGGTGCATAGGTGCGTTTCTAAAAGAAGAGTTACAACTTAAATTGCATAAACGAAAGACTTCCATTGAAACATTCTCCTCAGGAGTTGACTTTCTAGGTTGGGTTCACTTTCCGACTCACCGTGTACTACGCAGTGTAACAAAACGAAGAATGTTAAAGAGAATTAGTGAAGTTGATGGCAAACAATGGACTTTACAATCATACTTGGGACTACTCGGACATGGAGATGCTTATGAGTTAAAAGAGTACACGCGCTCCCTTTCTACACATTTAAATAAGTAGTTAACTACGTAGTAGTAAACCAAAAAACAAACCATTTCCTCACCTTTCCTTTTCCCTGCGGTGGGGGTCTGGGGGAGTCGTAAAAAGTTGAAAGGGAATGAGTTTGTATTTAGGTTGCTGAGTGGAACGAGGCGACACGTCCAGTGCGTAGGCGGACAAGTTCTATTCTGGTGGGCGAGAGAGGACTTGAACCTCCACTCCTTGCGGAACGTGGTCCTAAACCACGCGTGTATACCAATTTCACCACTCGCCCAACTTAAAGATACTTTTCTATGCAATCATATTTACGCATAAGCTTGTATGTAGCCGATTTATTATACATAAATTTGCAGACTAGTATAGTGTCTCTTTTGCCAAATGTAAGCATGGAGATATTTTTCTTTTTTGCATTGTATATCCAACCACCTTCAATATTTACAAGTTTTCGTATTTTACCGTGTATCCAGATTAGAAAATCCGGACTTGCAGATGCCAAAGATATTCTTGTTTGAAGTAGTTTGCTATAAGGATGCTTAAAGGATGTTATTGTTCCATCACCATTCATAAGTCCTCGTAAAAAATGTGAGAAATATTCATTAGGAACGTCTACTTTTTTCAGTGTTTTTGATTTGTTTGGGTGAAGTCCCAGGTCAAGCAAGAATTGATAAAACAATACACTTCCAAATTGAAGGACATAATATTCCTTTTCGGAAGAACGTTCGCGGCTCTTCCTTCCTATTTTGTTATCTATCTCTAGTGCGCTTTTACAACTTTCAACAATAGAGAGATCTTTTGATGTTATGTTTATATGCCTTCTATCAGGGGACAAATTACCATCAGAGGCTATTATTCCTATTGCGTAAGATAATTTTGGAGACCAGGCCATGTTAATCTTCTTGTGTGCCTTAGCCATATTAGTAGTTTAGCATACTAAGGTAGTTTGTGACTACCAATACTGGAAAACTCTTATAGTATTGAAAGACCGATCAATTTAGACTAGAATGTGGTACTTCCGCCCTTAACTCAGTTGGTAGAGTAGCTCCCTCTTAAGGAGATTGTCCTAGGTTCGAGCCCTAGAGGGCGGACAGGTTTTATTTTGGTGCGGAGATTATATCATTTGCTCGAACTTTTTTTGAGAAACAATCGCGGAGCGATTAACTTTAACAAAGCGGAACGCTCCGCGTGCTGTCCATTGTCCGCCACTGCGGTGGCGGACTCCCCACGGCGAGAGCACGTGGCAATTCTGCGCCAACTCTCTAAGCGGAGCTGGGTGTGTACAGTATATCGGGGACAGTCCAGAAGTCGGTCAAAGACCGCTTAATTGTGTTTCGGTGCCGAGGGCGGGATTCGAACCCGCGCGACCAAAAACGGTCAAGAGGTTTTAAGCCTCTCGTGTCTACCAACTCCACCACCTCGGCATCTACCAATATTTCTACCCCGATGCGTTGACTGCAAGCTATGACAATTTGGGCACAAAATTCTTAGGTTAGGTAGACGATTATCATGCCTGTCCCCGTTGATATGGTCAAGCTCCAAAGGTTGACGACCATCCTCGGAAATTTCAGCCCACTTACACATTTCGCAAGCCCTGAACTTTATGTTTTCCTTAAATAAGCGATTTTTCAATTTGTGACTTTGGAAAGAACTATTTTTAACCAATATTTCCTTTAGAGGAATCCTGGGGGAACCAATACCTTTAAGGCCTCGCGCCCAACCCCTGCCTCTAAAGTGCGAGGAGTCTATATTCAACTCATCTAGATATTTACGGATTTGAACATAATTACCACCCGCTTCTCTTAAGTTAAGCTTTCTCAGCACCTGCCTTACGCTAGTTGAGGCATTAACTGCAGTTTCTAGGTCCTTCTCGGACCAAGATCGTCGAGTCATTTATTTATTATACCAAATAGAGGACGACAAGGAATAGTTTTGCAATACCTCTACCATCTAAGGAGGCTCGGGCGGGAATCGCACCCGCGCATGGAGGTTTTGCAAACCCCAGCGTTTCTACTTCGCCACCGAGCCAGGCACTTATATTAGCAACGTGTCTAAGTGTTGTCTATTTTTTTCACCGTAATCTATCTCAAATTCAAAGTACGGAAGTCTTCGCAATTCTGTGTGTTTTTTAACAAAAGTTCTAAATTCAGTCCTTTTTCTTTTTGCAAAGTCCAGTGCAGCATCTTGGTAAGTATCAGGTAGAACTGTTAGATATATTGTAGCCCTTGAAAGGTCAGGAGAAATAGTAGCGCGCGTGACAGTTATTAGAGACTCTCTATTAGACTCTCGTCCAAGAAAGTCTGCCGCAAGATGTGCGATTTGTTCGGAAACTTTTTGTTGTCTTTGTCCCTGCATATTATTTTATTACCAACTCGTATGCTTCAATCGAATCTCCAACTTCTATTTGAACATCACTTTCAATTTGTGCACCAAACTCTCCGTCCTTTTCTATTGATTCAGTTGCTTGCTTTCCGCTTTGTAGTCCTAGAATAGATCCAGCCCCAATTATCTCACCCCCTCGTTTGATTCGAACCTTAGATCCTTTTTTAACTACTCCAGATTTAACTTTTCCGCCAACAACATATTTGTTCTTCATTGCGGAGAAGTACATAAGTATTTTAGCAACGCCAGTATCCTCTTCCATTTCACGCTTTGGAGTTCTTTCCTTTATAATCTCAGAGAGCCACTCACTTAATTTATAGATGATATTAAAAGAATACACTTCTTTTTCATTCTGCATAAGGACATCTTTTGCAGCCGGATCAACGTCAACGTTGAACGCAATTAGCAGGGAATCGTTTGATGAGGCAAGGGAGGTTTGAACGTCACCTTCTGAGAGGTTTCCAACTCCTTCAATCATTGTACTTATCAGTATTCGCTCATTTCCCAACTTTTCTATCTCGTGTGATATAGCCTCAAGAGTTCCCGTTGTGTCTGCTTTTATTACAAGAGGTATTAAAACACGCTCATCATGCTCATCTAAGGACACAACGGCATTTCTTGAGGAAACATTAGAACGAGCAAGCTCTGCATCTTTTTTACGCTCGTATGATCTGAAGGTACTTCCTACGCTTGGAAGAGAATCAAATCCAATTATCTGCACAGGGCTAGAAAAAGAAGCCTCTTTTATAGTGTTACCCTCAAAGTCCTCAAAGATACGAACGGGAGCCATAGCATTTTCTGCAACAATGAATTCTCCAGAGGAGAGGGTACCGTTTTTAATAATTAGAGTAGCTGCAACTCCCTTTTTAGAATCTCGGTTTGCCTCAATTACTACTCCTTCTGCAGGTAATGAAGCATCTCCTTTAAGCTCTTCTAGTTCTGCAACTAGTAGAAGTGTGTCCAGAAGCTCATCAACACCAGCTCCAGTTTTTGCTGAAATTTCGTTGAAGGGAATATCTCCACCCATACCTTCAATATATACTTCGTTTTCGATCAGGCTAGATTTTGTCTTATTTATATCGGCGTTTGGTTTGTCGATTTTGTTTATCGCAACAACGTAAGGAGTCCCTGACTTTTTAATAGCGCCAAGAGCATCCAGTGTCTGAGGCTTCACTCCTTCTTCGGCAGATACTATTAAAATAGCAATGTCAGCAGCACTTGCCCCTCTTGCACGTATTTTCGCAAAAGCTTCGTGTCCTGGAGTATCTAGGAAGGTAATCTTTTTAACCACTCCTTCGTGTTCGTGTTCAACTTCATAGGCTGATACATGCTGGGTAATTCCACCGGCCTCAGAGTCAACCACATTAGTTTTTCGTATGTAGTCCAAAAGAGCAGACTTTCCGTGGTCTACGTGTCCCATAATAGCAATAACAGGTGGTCGAATTGTTGAATTTTCTGTGCTCATATTAAAAGTAAGCGCCAAGTAGCGCCTTTGTAAGTACCTTACAACTTAGTTGGTCAAGTATGCAACGAATTGCTTGCTTTTTCAAGTGCTTGCGTCTCTTCCTGGGAGAGTTCCTTTTCACTCTTGAAATTCACTATGTCCTTACTAAATATACTTACGCTGTTATGAGCGTGGAGGGTTGAAATAACAACACCATTTCCGTTTTCAGAAAGGAAGGCAACAGCAAAAGAGGGTTTGCTTGTTCCGCTTCCAGCAAAGGGATTAAAGCGTACGAGCCCTATACTACTGGTGCTCTTAGCAATTCTACTATCTAGACTGTGAATCTCACCTTTTATCGATTGCTTAAAGTCATTTAAGTCTTGATAATCACGTGCGATTGATGCCATAAAACCTTCCATATTTTTTCCGTTGGATCCGCGCATTAATCTTCGAAGCCTCCATTCTAGTACTATATTCCAAAGAAGTAATACGGCTAAAACACCACCAGAGACTACAGTTAGTTGAAATAGTGTTAACATTTGCCGATTGTAACATGGACATATCCAAAACTATAACTACAATACTGACATGGACAAAAAAAGAATTTTTTTAGATTATGCAGCCTCAACGCCAGTTTCAAAACGGGCGCTTGAAGCGTACATCAATGCAACTAAGTTTTTTGCAAATCCCCAGGCACTTCATACGGAAGGACTTGAGGCCGCAAGAGTGCGAGATGATGCAAGGGCAAAAATAGCAAAATGCCTTGAAGTTAAGTCCAATGAATTGATCTTTACTTCAGGGGGAACTGAGGCCAATAATCTTGCCGTAATTGGACACCTTAATTATCTTGAAGAAAATGGTACTGATTTAAATGATGTACATGTAGTAGTAAGTTCAATAGAGCATCCTTCAGTAACTGATATTTTCCAACCGCAGATAAAAAGAGGCTTAAAGATAACCAGTGTTGAACCAGATGAGCATGGTCAAATACGGGCTGAGTCCGTTAGGGATGCAATTGAAGAAAACACAGTATTAGTATCTATTGCCTTAGTTAATAGTGAGATTGGAGTTGTACAGCCTATTCATGCAATATCGAAGATTTTAAAGGAGAAAAATATTCTTCTACATATAGATGCATGCCAGGGAATGTATCAGTCACTTATCCCCAAAGGGTTGGGTGTTGATTTAATGAGTTTGGACTCAGGAAAGATGTATGGACCAAGAGGGGTGGGTGTACTATATATTGCAAAGGACGTTAAGATCTCACCAGTACTAAGAGGAGGTAGTCAGGAAAACGGTCTTAGGCCAGGAACTGAAAACGTTGCACTCTATGCCGGGTTTGCTGAGGCGTTTGAAGAGTGTAAAGAATTTAAAGATAGTGAAGGTGATAGATTAAATTTAATTCGAGAAGATTTAATAAAGAAACTTACTGAAAGAATAGAAGGTGTAATAATAAATGGAGATTCTAAAAAGCAGACGCCTCATATATTAAACATATCAATACCAAAAATTGATTCAGAATACGTATCCATGTTTCTTGATCAAAGAGGTCTCTCTCTAACGACAAAAAGCGCGTGTCTTGAAAGAGAAGAGAAAACCTACTCACATGTAGTTAAAGCTCTAGGAGGTGAAGTTTGGCGCTCTAAGAACACTCTGAGGCTTTCGTTTGGAAGAGATACCAACGGAGATCAAGTAGATTTAATAGTAGAGAAAATAGTGGAAGCAGTTAATACGTATCAGAATTTTGGTAAATAGTTGGAGAATAGTCTCTACTGATATACTATTAGAAATATGAATCTTGAAGAACTAAATAAGTCACAAATTGTACTTTTAACGATGCTTGTTTCGTTTGTGACATCCATTGCAACAGGGATAGTGACTGTGGCTTTAATTGAAGAGGCCCCAACTGATGTAACAAGAGTAGTTCAACGCGTAGTTGAAAGAACAGTAGAGACAGTGTCTCCTGCTGCACAACAAGCTACAGTCGTTACAACGGAGAGAACAATTATAGTGAAAGAAGCTGATTTAATTGCAGCTGCAATTGCTGATAATAAATCAAAGATTGTAAGCGTGGTTAGAAACTTCGATGGAGCATTTGTATCTCTTGGGGTATTTATAGACAGTAAAGGAACTCTAGCAATGGATGCTTCAGCCTTAAGGAAAGATGTCGTCTATGGAATTGATGTAGGCGGGGAGGAATTTCTACCTGTTAGCATAAAATATGAGGGGGGAGCAAGAGGAATTGCACTACTGCAAGTTGAGGCGGAAAGAATAGGAGTAGAGGAAGTGGTTCCTTTAGAAACTCCACTGCACTTAGGGCAAACAACAGTAGCATTCGTTGGGGGCGGAAGTATAACTCAGGGAATAGTTACTAGCCTAGGAGGAAGTGGATTTATAGACACGAGTATTAATGGTACTAAAATAGCACCAGGTGCTCCACTAATTAGCGTAGATGGCGAAGTTATAGGAATAAGTACTGGAATATCTAGAGAGATGGGTCCTGCTTCTTTCGCACCAATTATAGTCGCATTTGCCCAGGCCGTAGCCCCAGAAGAAAAAGAGGAGGAAGTAATTGAAAACTAAATATGCCTTTTAACAATTTTACAACTAAAGCCAAGGAGGCTGTTCATAAAGCGCATCAGTTAGCGATAGAAAGAGGGCAGTCTCATGTTAGTCCGCTGCATCTATTAGCATCTCTTCTTCTACAGGATGAGAGTATGACACTTTCAATACTTGATCGACTAGAGATTGACACACTGCACTTTTCGGATTCTTTGATTGAAGCACTAGATGGAACTACGGCAAGTGCCAGTATGTCCACTTCGTACCAGTTATATTTAACTCCTGAGTTAGCACAAATCCTACAAGAAGGAGCACCAAAGACAGCCGATATATTTGGAGATCAATTTGTCTCCACAGAACATTTACTTCTTTCGATATTGGACAACCCAGGAAATTCTGCAGAGATCTTGGCGCGTTTTAGAGTGGACAAGGAAGAGGTTGTTGGGGTTTATGAAGATATAAAGGATGGAAAAATTACTGACATCGAATCTCCAAAACAAAATCGTGCTATTGCTAAATTTACGCAAAGTCTTACGGAGCAGGCAAGAGAAAACAAGCTGGATCCAGTTATAGGAAGAGATACTGAGATAACAAGAGTAATTCAAATACTTTCTCGTAGAACAAAGAATAACCCAATATTAATCGGGGAGGCCGGAGTTGGGAAAACTGCAATCTCCGAAGGTCTTGCACAAAGGATGGCGAGTGGCGATGTGCCCGAGTCTCTTAAGGACAAAAACCTAGTTTCTCTAGATCTCGGGCTTTTAATTGCAGGAACTAAATTTAGAGGGGAGTTTGAAGAGCGCCTTAAGGCAATAATGAAAGAAATAGAACGCTCAGAAGGACAGATAATATTGTTTATCGACGAAATTCATACAATTGTTGGAACAGGTTCAGCCGAGGGTTCAATGGATGCATCGAACATGCTTAAACCAGTACTTGCAAGAGGGGACATGAGGGTGATTGGCGCCACGACTTTAAATGAATATCAAAAACACATTGAAAGAGATCCGGCACTAACGAGACGCTTTCAGCCGGTTCATGTAAATGAGCCATCGCTTGAAGACGCTATTGCAATTATGCGAGGATTAAAAGAAAAGTACGAGCTTTATCACGGAGTTAGAATAACTGATGAGGCAATAGTGTCTTCAGTTGAATTAAGCAGTAGATATTTAACAGAGAGACACCTACCAGACAAGGCGGTTGATCTAATAGATGAGGCCTCCTCTGCACTGCGTATTTCTCTTGAGAACAAGCCTCCTAAGCTAGAGGAAGCTCACAGAAAGATCATGCGTTTTGAAATTGAGCTCGAAGCTCTAAAAAAAGATATTAAGGAAGGGGAGAAAGGGGCTAGAGTAAGGGCAAAAACTGTTGAGAAAGAAATAGCAGAGCTAAAAGAAGGAACGAGAGAGTTGGAAGTTAAATGGAAAAATGAAAAGGAAACCTTAGACAGCATTAAGGAAACCAAAAAAGAATTAGAAGAAATGAGACTTGTGGCCGAGGCTGCTGAGTCAATTGCCGATCTCTCAAGTGCTGCTGAAATAAGGTACGGACAAATTCCTGAACTAGAGAAGGAGCTTAAAACAAAATCTCTTAGACTAAAGAAACTACAAAGTTCTCGTAGAATTTTAAAAGAAGAAATTACAGAAGAAGATATTGCAGACGTTGTTAGTCGTTGGACGGGCGTTCCTGTTAAGAGGATGCTTGAAGATGAAATTGAGAAACTCTCTAGAATGGAAGAGGTTCTTAAAGCTCGTATAGTAGGGCAGGACGACGCGCTTCTTAAGGTCTCAAACGCCGTAAAACGCTCACGAGTTGGTATAGCAGATCCTGAGCGACCGATAGGGTCCTTTTTGCTATTAGGGCCAACAGGAGTTGGAAAGACGGAGCTAACCAAGGCTCTCGCCGAGTTTATATTCGATGATGAAAACGCAATGATACGAGTAGATATGTCTGAGTTTATGGAAAGACATTCAGTTTCAAAGATGATTGGATCTCCTCCTGGGTATGTTGGGCACGATGACGGGGGATCTTTAACAGAGAAAATAAGGCATCGCCCATACTCTGTAGTTCTGTTTGATGAAATAGAAAAGGCACACCCTGAGGCTTTAAATGTATTACTTCAAGTTCTAGATAACGGAAGGTTAACTGATTCTAAAGGAAGAATTGTAAACTTCAAAAACACTATTGTAATAATGACAAGTAACTTAGGTTCAGAGCATATAGATAAGATGAGCAGATTAGGATTCACCGACGATCAAGGGGAAAATGCACAATACGACCACAGCAAAGACAAGGTAATGAAATCCCTAAGAGATTTCTTCCGTCCGGAATTTTTAAACCGATTAGATGAAATAATTCTCTTTGACATACTTTCAGAAAAAGCGATTAAGAAAATTGTAAATATGCAGGTAGAGATAGTACAGAAGAGACTGCTTCAGAAAAACATTAAGCTAAGTCTTTCTACTACCGCTATAAATCATATTGCAAAAGAAGGATACAACCCACAATACGGCGCAAGACCACTAAAAAGACTTATTCAAAATAATATTCTTACACCTATTGCTAACATGATGGTGCGAGAGGGGATGGTGGAGGGAGGCTCTGTAAAAGTGAGCGTTAAAGACGGAAACTTCAAATTTGATTCAACTAAAAAAAGTGTAAGGAAGAAGAGGGTTAGGAGAGCAGTGGCAGCGTAGTTATGTATCAAGTCAATAAGGTCTGTGTATAGTTGTTCTTGTTCTTAATAGTAGAATTGCTACTATATTTAGGTGTCTGCTATACATAAAAGAGATCTAGAATTAGTTAAACGTTTGTATTCTAAACAAGGGTATTCTATGCAAAAGATTGCCACACGATTTGCTGTATCAATAGATGCTGTAGTTTATTTTATGAGGAAACATAAAGTACCAAGACGTAGCTTAAAGGAGGCTCGCAAAGTGACTTTTGATCAGAAAAGACCTTCATTCAAACTTAGGAAAGGAGTAAATAGAAATCTGCAATCAATGGGGGCTATGCTGTACTGGGCCGAAGGGTATGATACCGAAAAGGCAACAGGTATTGATTTTGCAAACAGTGATCCGGCGATGGCTAAACTGTTTATCTCCTTTCTACGAAGTAGGTACATTTTAGAAGAAGCCAAGTTTAGGCCAGTAATCTACTGTTATTCAAATCAAGACGTAGAGTTAATAAAGAAATTTTGGAGTAAGTGCTTAAATGTACCACTGGATCAATTTGTTAAACCTTACGTTAGAGAGGATTATAGAAAAGATGGTAGGGTAATGAAGTTTGGGTTGGTACATATACGGTATCACGACAAAAAAATGTTGCTCGATGTGCGTAATCTGATAGAATCCTACAAGTCTAAGTATTGTACTTAGATTATGCGTCGATGGCTGAGTGGTCAAAGGCATTGGACTGTAAATCCAACGACATTATGTCTACGCAGGTTCAAATCCTGCTCGGCGCACAAATACACACAATGCCCATCTTTAATCAAGGATAGGTGTTACTATTAAACCATGCAAAAGCACCTTATATTTCTAAGTTTAGGAGTAGTATTAATTTTACCCACAATAGTTTTGGCGCAGCTAGTTCCATGTACAGATAACTGTGGTTTTGATGATTTAATAAAAATAGGGCAGAACCTACTTACTTTCATGATAGGACTAGGGATTATAATCTCCGCTGTGATGTTTGCCTACGCTGGTTGGCTTTTCTTTTCAGGTGGCGGAAGTACAGACAAAATAGCTAAAGGAAAGGGGATATTTGGCTCCGTTGTTATCGGGTTGATCATTCTTCTCGTTGCCTGGCTCTTAATTGATACGCTATTAAAGACTTTAACAGGGGAGGGCTTTAGTGAAAGAGGAGTATCTGTTGACATAGTGCGCTCAATTGTTTAATCTATGCGCTACATATGAGTCAAGACAAATTAAAAAAATTAGCGTGTTCAGATTGTAAGCGTACGAATTACTGGACTACACGTAGAATAAAAGGAGAAAACCTCGACAAACTTGAGCTAAAGAAGTTTTGTAAGTGGTGCCGGGCTCAGAAGACTCACAAGGAAGTGAAGAAGTAGAAAAAGAGTCGCAAAAGCGACTCTTTTTCTTTTCTAGGAATATCCTAAATATGGTATAATATAACTCCAGATAGGGGTTCGATATGAAATTCAAGGAAAAACAACAAGCACTTATCTTAAGAAGAAAAGGCTATTCTCTAAAGGAGATAAGTGAACTATTGAGCGTTTCTAAAGGCACTGCCTCTCTGTGGTGCAATAACATTGTATTAAATAAGAAAGCAAGTTAAGGTTAAAAAGTTTATACACGCTCGGGCAGCTTTCTTCGCAGAGAATACTTCGACAAAGAACAAGTAAAAGATTGCAGGATGCAAAGGAAAAAGCGTACCTGGTATTAAATTCTGTAACAATGTCTAATTCGTATGGGAAAGTTCTATGTGCAATGCTTCATTGGTGTGAGGGTTCGAAGTCACTTAGTGACGGGGAGTTGCAATTTGTTAATCCTGATCCCAAGTTGGTTTCCTTATTTTTAAAGCTACTAAGGGACAATTTTGAGATAGACGAAACTAAGTTGCGAGTCTCTGTTCAGCTACATGCATATCATGACATTAAAAAACAATTGCGTTTTTGGGCAAAAATAACTAATATACCAGTGTCTAGATTCATAAAGCCATTTATAAAGTCGAATCATGGGCCACGCACTAGGGACAATTATCAAGGATGTGTTTCAATAAGGTATTATGATGTTATTGTAGCTCGTGAGGTGCAGGCAATTGCCCGCGAGACAATGAATAAATACGGGCCTATAGTTTAAAGGCAAAATTTTGGTTTCCAAAACCAACGTTCCAGGTTCGAGTCCTGGTGGGCCCGCCGGTCATTATAAAAACTCCTCTACAAGTTTACCTGCTTTTTGAAGTTCGCCATTCTCAAACCAGTTTATTGATTCGTTACGTTTAAACCACGTACGTTGCCTTTTGGCATATTGTCTGTCTCCAATATTAATATTTTCAACCAATTCTTCTTTTGTTATTTTCTCTTCTAGGTAATCAGCAAGGTGTTTGTACTCTAGTCCAAGCTCTCGCATTCTTTCAAATGAGGTATTTAGATTTTTTGCCTCCTCAATCATTCCTTGCTCAATACGTAGGTTCGTTCTCTCTTTAATTCGCGCCTCAAGATCTTCCTTGCTCCAATGTATTCCGATCCAAAGAACTTCATATTCTGTTGAGGTAGTAGTTTCAAACATCTCGGGAGAAGTTAGCGCAACTTCAACTGCACGAACCAGTCTTCTTTTATTAACTTGCTCGCTAAGTTTGAGAGCTCGTTCTTCGTCAATTTCTTTCAATTGTTCTAAGAGTTCTTTCTCAGTCTTCTTCTCCAGCTCTTTTCTTAAGTTCTCGTTAGGCGGGATTGAAGCCAATACATTTGGATTTAATAGTGCCTGGATATAGAAACCAGTTCCACCGGCAATAATCGGAACTTTTCCTTTTTTAACAATTTCTTGTATCGCAATTTGACCGTCTCGTGCGAAGTTTGCTGCAGTGTAGCGATTACTAACTTCAGAGACATCTAGAAGGTGATGTTTAATCCCTCCCATCTCTTCTTCGGTAACCTTACCAGTTCCTATATCTAATCCTTTGTATACCTGGCGGGAATCAGCAGAAATTACTTCTCCGTTGTATTTTTTTGCTAAACGTATTGCAAGAGAACTTTTACCTGAGGCGTTAGTTCCTACAATAACTATTACTTTTTCCATTGTGATACTATATAGCCGTTATACTTAACAAACAATACATATGGACAATTTAGATGAATTTTTACCACTTAGCGTGGGAGATACAGTGCCAAACTTTGAATTCGAAGCTTTTCATGAGAAAAGAATAAAGAAGATGGGGATGGATGAGCTAAAAGGGAAATGGTTAGTACTTTTCTTCTATCCTGCAGATTTTACATTTGTTTGTCCTACAGAACTCGAAGATATGTCAGAACTTTATGAGTCTTTTCAGAAAGAAGGTGCTGAAATTGTTTCTGTATCAACTGATACTGTATTCGTACATAAGGCTTGGCATGACGCGTCTTCTACAATAGGGAAGATTGAATATCCAATGGCAGCGGACCCAACTCACGAACTCACTCACGCTTTTGGAGTACATATTCTCGAAACGGGAGTTGCACGCAGAGGTACTTTTATAATTGATCCAGAAGGAGTAATTAAGGGTGCTGAAATTAACGACAACAGTATTGGTAGAAATGCCAAGGAAACTTTAAGAAAAGTTCAAGCATCTAAATTTGTAGCAGAAAATGACGGTAAGGTTTGCCCTGCAAACTGGTCTCCTGGAGATGACACGATACGACCCACTCTTGATTTGGTGGGGAAGCTTTAGAGATGTGAATTGCTAAAGATATCGCACCAGTGTGCGTTATAATTAGTTAACATGGACGATCTTCAAGAAAAAGCACAGAAAGTAGTGCACGGACTTTACAAGAAAGCTCACTTTTCTCAAGATTTAGTTACCTTATACGCGAGCCGTACACTAATGAGAATAGCTTTTGGGGTACTCGGGGTATTTCTTCCGATTTTCTTTTATGTTGAATTCGGTTACGACCTCCAAGTTGTTATAGCGATTTATCTCGTGATCTTCAGTACTCAACTTTTACTGACGCCATTAAGCGCAAGGCTTCTTGGGGTACTAGGAACTAAGGTAATGATAATCTTAGGTATTCTATTTGTTACATTGGCAGTTGTATCGCTATATTTGTTTCCACATAATCCAGTTTACGCGACAATCGCATACATTCTTTTTGCATCCATTTACAAGGCATTTTACTGGATTCCGTATCATGTAGATTTCTCAAACGCACTAGACGAACATATGAGGGGAAGGCAATTAGCTATTCTACGAAACATAGCAAGTGTCATTTTGGTTTTGGTTCCTCTGATCGGTGGAGTGATGATTACTTCTGGTGGATTTTCTTTAGTATTTGCGTTTTCAATAGTAATAATGATTATTTCTATGGCCCCATTGTGGTTTATGAGTAATACATACGAGACATTCAGTTGGAGCTACATAGAAACTTTTATGCATTTGTTTGACCGTAGAAATCGTCCATTGTTTTTAGCGCACTCTGCAAATGGAGCACAAGGTGTAGCGATTACTCTTTTCTGGCCAATCTATATCTTCGCGCTTCTGGACGAGAGATTTACAGCACTGGGTGTAATAACATCTCTTACAATTATAGTAGTGATTATTCTAAGAGTTATAGTTGGAAAATTGTTTGATTCCTGGAGTGAGAGAAAGATACTTGTTGTTGGAGTAGTAATGGCAACAACCGGGTGGGTATCTAAATTATTTGTACAAACTCCGCTTCAAGTGTTTGCAGCTGATAGTTATCACAACTTCGGGAGAACAGTTAATGGTCTTTCCTTTGATGCTACTACTTATGAACAAGCAGCAGACAATGGACGCTACGTAGATGAATACACAGCACTTAAGGAGATGTCACTTGCCATAGGGAGAATCGTTATGGTTTTGATCATAGCGACACTTCTCTCATACTTTGATATACGAGTGGCATTTGTTCTTGCGGCAACGGTTGCCTTATTTATGCTTGTTCTAAATAAGAAGGTTCAGGTACGCTAGATCTTTTCTGCAACAATTTCTTTTACAATAGCTCCATCTGCACTTCCGGCCAGTTCTTTCATGGCGGCTCCCACTACTATTCCCATCTTACTTGGATCAACTTCTCCTAGGGATTCGATAACTTTTACAACCACCGCTTCTATTTCCTCCCGTGAGGCTTGAGAGGGCAGGTATTCTTCCAAAATAGCGAGTTCTTCCTTTTCTCTTGAAGCAAGATCGTCACGGCCTCCTTTTTCGAATTGCTCAATTGAATCTTTTCTTTGTTTAACTGCGCGTTTAATAACAGAGAGAACTCCGTCATCCTCTAGCATTTCGTCAGGCTTTCGTCTTTGAGCTACTAGTTCATTAGTAATTGCACCAAGTATTCCTCTTAGGGTAGTAAGTGCAACTTCTTCGCGCGCCTTAAGGGCTGCGACCATTTTCTCTTTAAGTTGTTGATGTAACATATGTGAACAATATATCATTGTTTACTCTGTTACAATATATTCAATATGAATACCAAGGGTATGTGGCACAGTTTTGCTGAAGAAAAGCTTTTAACTATATTAAATACAGATAGGGCAAGTGGGCTAAACCAAGAGCAGGTTAATTCTCTTACGCAGGAGTATGGGCCGAATATTCTTCCCAAAGCAGACGGTTTTATATTCCTAGAAAGATTATTTAGGCTTCTAAAAAGTCCACTGTCGTTAGTTTTGATAGTTGCAGGGATTGCAACGATTGCACTTGGGGAATATCTAGACTCTATTGTTATTGGATTTGCGTTGGTAATAAACCTTACCGTGGGACTTTTGCAGGAAGGAAAAGCCTCGAGAGTATTTGATGCACTTGAAAAATCTCAAGAAAAAAACACCACCGTTATCCGCAATGGAAAGCAGCAGGTGTTACCTTCAAGTGAATTGGTTCCAGGGGATATTGTGTACCTTGCCGGAGGATCTGCAGTTCCTGCTGATATTCGATTGTTGGAGGTAAATAGTTTATCCGTAGACGAGTCCTCTCTAACTGGAGAGTGGATACCAGTAGAAAAAATTGCACAACCATTTGGAAGAGCGCTTCCTCTTGGAGAGCAAAAGAATATGGTGTGGATGGGCACACTTCTCTCACAAGGAAGTGGACTAGGAGTTGTGGTAGCCACCGCGGCTAATGCGCGATTTGGACAGGTTGCCAAAGATACTAATGAGGCTGGGGTAACTGCTACTCCACTACAGAAGAGTATAAGAAGAATTGCTAGATTTTTGATTTTAGTTATCGGGGTTGCTTTGATTGGAATACTAGCACTAGGCCTTCTTCGAGGTGAGTCACTTGTATCAATGTTGCTACTTTCAATTGCAGTTGCAGTTGCTGCAATGCCCGCAGGACTTCCTGCGGCTGTTACAATTGTTTTGGCAATTGGGATGGAGGCAATTCTAAAAAAAGGTGGGCTAGTTAAAAACCTGCTTGCAGCAGAAACTCTTGGTTCAACTACAACTATTCTTACAGACAAAACTGGAACATTAACCCAAGGAAGAATGATAATGCGTGGATTGTATACCCACTATGGAATTGAATCGAACGACACTACAGCAGCTTCAGATAATAAAGAGCTTCTTAGGATGGCGGTTCTCTCATCTGATGCTTTTGTTGAAGAAGATAAAGAGGAGGCTGGAAAACTACAAGTTCACGGGCGGCCTATAGAAAAGGCAATAGTGGAGGCCGGACTAACTGCAGGTCTCTCACAGAGCGATCTTTTTCTAAATGGGTATAATCGATTAGACTTTGTTCAGTTTGAACCGAGCAGACGCTACGCCATTTCTTTAAACAATTGTCCCGATAAAGGGAACAGGATATATATTTCAGGTTCTCCTGAGCACATGTTAGCTCTTTCTAATAAATATTTTGACGATAATTCTGAAAAAGAGTTAACAAAAGAAGTTAGAGAGAAGTTTTCAAAACTACAATCAGAGATTTCCGCAAGTGGCATGCGCTTTACGGCCGTTGCCTACGTTAAGACTAATGGAGACTCTGTTCCAGAAAATGTCAAAAACCCAGAAGAGGGTAATTTTGTTTTTGTTGGATTATTAGCCTTTGCTGATGCCGTTCGCCCCGACGTTAAGGAAGCAATTCAAATTGCATCTGGTGCAGGTGCTCGAGTTGTTATGTTAACAGGGGACTATCCGGAAACTGCAAGAGCAATAGCATTTGAGGTAGGGATAGACATTAGAAAAAATGCCCCTGTTCTCACTGGGGCTGCTATAGAAAAACTCGACGACGAGCAATTGCTAAAGGCATTAATGGAACATAATATTGTTGCAAGAGTATTACCCGAGCAGAAATTAAGAGTTACCAGATTATTACGCAACAGTGGGGAGGTGGTTGCAATGACCGGAGACGGAGTAAACGACGCCCCGGCACTTGCCGCAGCTGACATTGGAATAGCAGTCGGAAGTGGTACTGAAGTAGCCAAAGAAGCGTCAGACTTAATACTAATAGGGAATAGTTTCTCTGTGATAACGGCTGCAATTGCAGAAGGCAGAAGGATAGTTGCAAACTTAAAGAAGATTGTTACCTATCTTTTATCAACTAGCTTTAGTGAAGTAATTGTAATTGGTGGATCTTTTGCTTTTGGCGCACCTCTTCCACTTCTACCAACCCAAATTCTTTGGGCAAATATAATTGAAGAAGGTTTTATGAGCTTTCCTTTTGCATTTGAACCAGCAGAAAAGGGCTCCATGAAAAAGAAGCCAGCAAAACTAGGAATTGGAAGTGTTTTAACAGGAAAAGTTCAATGGTTTATCTTCCTGGTTAGCGCGATTACGGGAGTATTCTTGCTTGGACTTTTCTTCCTTCTGCTTTGGGGTGGTGTTCCAATCGAGAAAGTTCGAACCATTATGTTTGCAGCCCTTTCAATAGATGCAATGTTCTACACTTTCTCCTTTAAAGACCTATCAAGACCAATCTGGAGAATACCTCTTCTTTCAAATCTATATTTAATTGCCGCTTTGTTTGCAAGTTTTGGTTTATTGATACTCACTCTTACCTTCGAGCCTTTAAAAAAGCTACTGTCACTAACAAGTCTTTCGTTTAATGAAATATTTATTATAGTTCTTCTTGGGTTATTGAATCTAATTGTGGTTGAAATTGCGAAAGTGTTTTTGAATAGGAAATAGGAGTATAATTATTCTATGACGATCTGGATAATAGTAATTCTCGCGTTCAACTTAATTGCGATGGCGTACATCGTTAAATTAGTTAGAGGCGGCTCTCAAGTAGATTTTCTTCAAAAAGAAATTCAGAATCTACGTACTTCTTTTGATACAAAGATAGGGGACAGTACAAAACAAATTAACGACTCAGTTCACCAGCAATTAAAAGAATCCAGCAGAATTGTTCAAGATGTAACGAAACACTTAACGGAACTTGGAGAAACTAACAAACAGGTTGTAGGATTTGCTGAACAACTACAAAAACTTCAAGACGTATTACAAAATCCAAAACAAAGAGGAGTTCTAGGTGAATATTATCTTGAAACTGTTTTGCAAAACGTTCTTTCTCCTGAGAGTTACAAAATGCAGTATAGTTTTTCAGATGGAGAAATAGTGGACGCCATCGTTCGTGTTAAAGATAAGATAATTCCTATTGATTCAAAGTTCTCTCTTGAGAATTACAACAGAATGATTGCCTCAGGAAAAGACGAAAAAGCAGCGTTTGAGAAAACTTTTGTTAATGATTTAAAGTTACGAATACAGGAAACTGCAAAATATATAAAACCAGAAGAGGGAACAGTGGACTTTGCCTTTATGTTTATCCCTAGCGAGGGGATATATTATGACTTGATAACAAACAAGGTTGGAGCCGACGATGAATCCCTCATACAGCGCGCTGCAAGCCAACAGAAGGTGATAATAGTGTCTCCAACGTCTTTCCTAGCATATCTACAAACAGTCCTTCAGGGTCTAAAAGCAATGGAAATAGAGGAAAAAGCACAAGACATATTAAAGAATGTTAGTAAGCTATCTTCACACTTAAATAGGTACGAAGACTATTACACAAAACTAGGAAACCAGCTGGCAACTACGGTAAATCACTACAATGCAGGGTATAAGGAATTAAATAAGATAGATAAAGATGTTTTACGCATCACGGGAGAATCTAGCGGGGTAGACTTACTTGAGATTGAAAAGCCTGAAAAGCAGGGGTAGACCTTGCTTTTTCGTGACAAATCATTAATATATTGGGACTTATGGCTGAAAAGAAAGTAACAGCAAAAAAGACACCTGCTAAGAAAGCTGCAGTAAAAAAAGCTCCTGCTAAAAAGGAGAGCGGTTTTGCTGTTATTGCAACAGGAGGTAAACAATACATTGTACGAGAAGGTGACTTTCTTAACATAGAACTACTAGGAGGAGAGAAGAAAGAAGGAGCAAAGATTGAATTTGAAGAAGTGCTTCTTACTGACAACGGAAAAGAAACAAAGGTAGGAGAGCCAACAGTTAAGGGAGCAAAGGTAATGGCTGAATTTATTCAAGAAGGACGAGACAAAAAGATTTCAGTTATCAGATTCCGCGCAAAGAGCCGATACTTTAAAAACAAAGGACACAGACAACCTTACACGAGAGTGAAGATTACAAAGGTTTAGATATGGAAAGGCGCCCCAAGGAGGCGCCTTTTTTATTAGTGGAGATGTGTCGCGGTATACGTTTGTCGGCTATCTCAACCCCTGCGTACATTGATAGCAGAGCGATTATAGAGAATGATCTTATTTCAGGAAAGATAGATGCAACGGCTAGAATAATTAATATTGTAGTTAAAGCACTGGCGAAGCCGTGTTCTTTAACCCCAAATCTTTTTGTGCGAACTCGATTTGCGCTTGTTGCTACGGCGTGATATCCATCAAATCCGAAAATACCTATCAATGCGATTAGTGAAAGTAGTTCCATTTTAACCCCCATTGTTTGAACTGCTTTGCCCACTATACAAAACTACGCCCTATTTTTCAACGCTTGAGACAGAGTCGCGGCGTCAGCGTACTCAAGTTCAGAACCCGTCGAGAGACCCCTTCCTAGGATTGTTGTTTTAACACCTTTAAGAGTTTCAGAATCTTTAATTTTATCAAAAAGATATTGAGTAGAATATTCACCGTCAGTTGTAGTTGAAAGCGCTAAAATTATTTCTTTCAACTTATTCTTTTTAAAATATTCAGAAAGTTCTTTCTCTCTCATGTAATTTTTCTTTCCGGTTAATGACATTACTCCACCAAGAACAAAGTACATTCCTTTGTAGGAATCACTCTTTTCCATTTGATCTATATCGGTGTCTTTTTCAACGATCATTAACTGATCCTTCTCTCTACTAGAGTCAGAACAAATCTTACACTTAGCTTCCAAGAGTGTTGAATATCGCAGGCAACTCTCACATTGCTTTATGGTAGACGCCACTTCAGTTATTGCCTTAGCCAATGTATTTCTGTAGCCGGCATCTTGTCGTAATAGGAAGAAAACAAACCTCCGCGCCTGGCGCGGTCCGATTCCTGGGAACTTCATAAACAATTCTGTTAACTTATCCAGTTCAGTCATAATTAGAATTCTTCCTCAGAGGCTTCCGCGAAGTCTCCAAAGTCTGTCTTTGAGACAGGATTAAATGTTGCTTGCTTCTCATCGAAATATAGCTCAATACGCCCAACAGGGCCGTTACGGTGTTTTTCAATCATAATGTCTGCAATATTTGGTCTGTCGGAGTTTTCGTTAGTGCGATCATCACGGTGTATGAACATAACAACATCGGCGTCTTGTTCGATTGATCCTGAATCTCTAAGGTCAGATAATCTAGGTGTACCACCACGTTGTTCAACTGCACGAGAAAGCTGTGAAAGTGCAAGAACCGGAACATCTAGCTCTCTTGCCATTCCCTTTAGGGATCGGGAGATTTCTGTAATTTGTTGAACCATAGAGTCTGATTGGCGAGTAGCACCTGGCACAATCAGCTGAAGATAATCGACTATTATAAGTGAGAGTCCTTTCTCAGCTTTTAGTCGTCTTGCAATGGAACGCATTTGAAGAACTGTTCTTTCCGATTTATCATCAATATATATTGGAGCAGCTGAGAGTCTGTCCATTCCGTTACGTAGCCTGTCATACTCATCGTCTGATGAAAGCCGCCCAGTTCGCAATTTCCACGAGTCTACTTTGGACTCAGAGGCTAACATACGATCAGTTAACTGTTGTGATGACATTTCTAGAGAAAATATTCCTACGGCGTTTCCATGTGCGATTGCGGTTTGACGTGCAATATCCATTGCAAGTGTTGTTTTACCAACAGAAGGACGAGCAGCTAATATTACTAAATCAGACTTTTGGAACCCAGCTAGAATATTATCCAAATCTTTAAACCCGGTGTGAATTCCTCGGATTTCATCTTTGTTCTCCTGAAGAGTCTCTAGTCTTTTCCAAGCATCTTTAAGTTCATCTCCAATGGAAACAAACTTTTGTAGTGTAGAGGAGTTGGCAATTTGGAACACAGTTGATTGTGCCTCATCAAGCAACTTGTCAATTTCGGAATCTTCCTTGTATCCAAGTTCTCCAATATGATCTGCAGCAGAGATAAGTTCTCTGTGAATCTGTTTTGCTTTTACTACTTGTGCGTAATGAGTGGCATTTGTTGCAGCTGGCGCAGAATCAGCGAGTTCCGAAAGAAAGGCACGCCCTCCAATTTGTTCAAGTTGTTTTAGCGACTTTAATTTTCCTGAAAGAGTAACAAGATCTATTGGCTCTCCCTTATTGAAAAGGGAAAGCATGCTTTCAAATATGTCTCCATGTTTTTTAGCGTAAAAGGAATCTGAATTTACCATGTCTGCAATGTCGTACATTGCATTAGGCTTTAACATAATTGCACCAAGAAGTGCGCGTTCAGCATCTAAATCTTGTGGTGGTACACGAGTATCGCTCATAGAAAGATTTTACCATGACATTTAATGGAGCGTACTTTAGGACACATGTGAATATGTCGGACAAGAGGGGGATATCTATTTAGAAAGCTCCGGACCCTCTTCTGAATCCTCAATTTTGTAACCAGCCTTTTCAATTAAGTCGCGAAGTGAGTCAGCCTTTTCAAAATCCTTTGACTCACGTGCCTCTTCTCTTTCAACTATGAGTTCTTGTATTTCTTCAGGAACTTCTAATTTTGCAGCTGTGCCGTGAAGTAGTTTATCCAGAGATTTATCCGATTCACTTAATCCCAAGCCCAAAACAGTATCAAAGTTTAATAGAGTCGCTCTTTTATTCTCTGGAGTAATGGAGTCGTCTTTAACAAGTGACCACAGAAGTGCGATTGCCTTTGGTGTGTCTAAATCGTCATTTATATAACCGTTAAACTTTTCCTTATAGCTAGAATCTATCTCTCCACTCTTTAGGCTAAGCTCATCAACAAAATACCTATGAAGCTTCTTTAGTGCTGTGTGTGAGCCCTCCAATGCATCCCAGGTGAAGTTTACGGGCGTTTTGTAGTGTGCGGTCATTAGCCAGTACCGATAGGACAGGGGGGAGAAACCACGATCTATTATTTGATCCAATGTAAGGAGGTTTCCAAGGGATTTTCCCATTCTTCTTCCCTCTATATTTATGAAAGCATTGTGCATCCAGTAGTTAACAAACTTCTTTTTATTTATGGATTCACTTTGAGCAATTTCATTATTGTGATGAATAGGTATGTGATCAATTCCTCCAGTATGTATATCTACTTGTCTTCCTAAGAGTGCACGACTCATTGCAGAACATTCTATGTGCCAACCTGGAAACCCTACTCCCCACGGAGACTCCCATTCTTGCTGTCGTTTTTCCTGAGAGAATTTCCACAATGCAAAGTCTGAGGGATTTTTCTTTTGTTCATTTTTTTCAACTCGTGCGCCTTCTTCTAGTTCTTGGGTATCGATGCCCCCGAGCTGTCCGTAGTTTTTAAATACAGAAGTATCAAAGTATATTCCATCATCTATTTTATACGCATGACCAATTTCCATTAGGGTTTCCACCATGGCAATTTGTTCTGCAATGTAATCTGTGGCTTTTGGAAATTGAGTACCTTCGGTTTTAAGATTCAATTTTTTAATGTCTTCTTTAAAGAGGGAAGTATATTTCTCAGCAATGTCTTGTGCTGATTCTCCGCTAAGTTTCGCGGCCTTTTCTTGTCTGTCTTCTCCTGTGTCAGCATCACCTTCGTTATCTCCAGTAAGGTGGCCAACATCAGTTATATTTATAACCTGCTTTACGTTGTATCCGTTGTATTCTAATGTTCTTCGAACTAAGTCAGAGAGAAGGTAGGAACGCATATTTCCGATATGTGCTCTTTCATATACTGTGGGGCCACAACTGTACATCCGTACTTCTTCCTTGAGTGGCGTGAAAACCTCCTTTTCTTTAGATAGAGTGTTGTAAAAATGAATTGGCATTTGCCTTAGTATACTACAACCACCCCTTCCGTTTAAAGAACAGGAACATAAAGAATGTTGCAAAGAGCATCATTCCTATAACAATCCAAAAATCGTGTTCTTGTCCAACAAAAGGAATGTTTTCTGTGTTCATTCCAAATATAGAGGCAACAAGAGATAATGGGAAGGTAACAAAGGCTAGTATGGTGAAAACCTTCATAACTTCATTTTGCTTTGTTGAAAGCAATGAGTTATTTGTTTCGCGAAGTTCAGTCAAGGTCTGCCATATTCTGGTTATGTGCTTACGAGAACGGTAGTACATGTTCTCAATTGCTTTCACTCGGGTTGCGTATTCGCTTCCGGCAAACTCTACAGTTAACTCTCTTAGAGAACTCAAGACTTCTTGATGTGGGTCCAGTGCTTGTTTTAAGTTTAAAATATCGCGTCCTGTTTTAGATAGGGAAACAACCATTTCTTTCTCTCGCCCCTTGAAGACCTCACTTTCAATGTGTTCAAGAGTCTCTCTAACAATATTAATTTCATTTTCTACCGTCTTGTATAAGCGTCTTGTGAGTAGCAAGAAGATATCAAAGGGGTTATCAGTTAAATGATCATCATCTAGACTTGCGTTAACTTCGAATACTTTTCTAAAGTCTTCAAACGATTCTAGTTCTTGGTAGCGTGTTGTTATTATAAAATCCTTTCCGATTATAAAATCAACTTCATGTTCAAGGTGTCCTAGTGAGTTCTCCGGGTGACTAAGAGTCGGAAAATGTAAAACTAAATATAGAAACCCATCATACTTATCCGTATGAGGCCTTAGAGTAGGCGAGAGAAGCTCGTCTGCAACTATTTGATCTATTTTAAATTCCTCCACTATAGACTTAACGTCCATAATACTGGGGGACTCCAGATCAATCCAGATTAAATCTTTGTATTCGTGTCTATGAAGCATTACCTACAGTATAGAGCATAGATAAATACAGTTGGTCTACTAGCGTGTATAACCGTGTCCATGTCATAATGTCCAAATGTTAAGAAATCTCTCAATAGCATTAGTTATAGTAATCGCATTTTCTACAGGAGCTATTCTTGGAGGAAAGGGCGTAGTAAACGATAAGTTAAATAAGTATGGATTCTCTGCTTTTGCTGCGGGGTCTGTTGCAACTGAGCAGCCTGTAGATACTAATTTGACTCCGTTATGGAAAGCGTGGGGACTCTTAGATGATAAATTTGTTGACGCCTACGCAACTACTACTGCAACTACTACAAAAAAAGATATAAGAGAGGATCAAGTTTGGGGATTAATTAGCGGGCTCGCGGAGTCTATGGGAGACCCGTACACAGTTTTCCTACCGCCTTCTCAGGCTGAAGTGTTTAATGCAGATATTAGTGGAAGCTTTGAAGGAGTTGGAATGGAGATTGCTATTCGCGACAGAATACTAACAGTCGTATCTCCTCTAAAGGGAACCCCTGCGTTTACATCGGGTATTAAAAGTGCTGACAAAATTGTTAAAATTGACGATACGAATACCAAGGATATGAGCATAGGTACTGCAGTTCAATTAATTAGAGGAAAGAAGGGAACAGACGTTATATTTACCATTGTACGAGAAGGTGAGGGTGAGCTTCTCGATATTACTGTTACAAGAGACACAATTCAAATACCAACGATAGAAACTTACAAAAGAGACGATGGAATATTTGTTATAGAGCTATCGAATTTTTCAGCGAAGTCTTCGGAGCTTTTCAGGCAAGCACTTATGGAATTTGTTGAAACAGGCTACGATAAATTGATTATTGATCTTCGAGGCAACCCAGGAGGATATCTTTCAGCAGCCACTGATATGGCCAGTTGGTTCTTGCCGACAGGAAAAATAGTAGTTACTGAAGATTACGGCGGAAATGGAGAGAATAAAATCCACAGAAGTAGGGGGTACGATATTTTTGAAGGGGAGTTAGTAATCTTAATGGATAGAGGTTCAGCATCAGCGTCTGAAATCCTTGCAGGATCTTTGAAAGAGCATGGCGTGGCCACACTAATTGGAACCCGTAGTTTTGGAAAGGGATCAGTGCAGGAAGTCTTGGATATTACTTCAGAAACCTCTCTAAAGGTAACGGTTGCTCGTTGGCTACTTGCAGGAGATGTATTTATAACAAAAGAGGGAATTGACCCAGATATTGAAGTAGAGTTTCCTGAAGAGATAGATGAAGACGACGATACAGATTACACCTTAGAAAGGGCAGTTGAATACTTGCTAGAGTAGTTAATTCTAAGTAATATACAGACTCAATTAATTTCAAAAATATGAAAGTTATTTTACTTAAAGACACAGCAAAAGTTGGACAAAAGAATACAATCGCAGAAGTAGCAAATGGCTACGCACAATTTCTAATAGGACAAGGTAGGGCAGAGGCAGCTACTGATTCAAAAATTGCACAATTAGAAAAGAGAGCAGGAGCTCAAGAGGCCCAAGTTGAAGCTTCTAAAGAAGCACTACAAGAAGGATTAGCAAAAATTGAAACTCTTGTTATCAAGGCAAACTCAAATGAGAAAGAGCATCTCTTTGAAGCAATAAGTGCAGAAGTTATAGCAGAGCAACTAAAGAAAGATACGGGAGTTGCAGTTGATGCTAGTGCAATTGTTATAGACTCACCAATTAAAGAACTTGGAGAACATACAGTAGAAATATCGGGAGAGAAGGCGACTATAAAGATTGAAGCCAACTAATACAAAAGGGCGCCGGTTAGGGCGCCTTTTTGTGTGATTTTTAGGGTGTTATACCATATTTGTGTGCAAGGACGCTCAGCGTGATTGCGACTGCAAACATTGATATGGGTATCCACATTCGTTTCTTCTTGAACATTGGAATTCTCCAGATTGTTATCACACACGAAGGTGCGGCTAATCTGAGTTTAGCAGATAAATAAAAAAACCGCACGATTTGTGCGGTTTCTCTATAGAACGTCTACTACTTTTTTCTTTACCGTAACTCCGGTGAAGTTAGTCTTTCTTTTTTCTCTAAATTTTACTAGTCCGTCTGTAAGTGCAAACAGTGTGTGATCTTTTCCTACCCCAACATTCTTTCCTGCCATAATCTTTGTTCCGCGCTGACGTACGATAATAGACCCGGTTTTTGCTGCTGAACCGTCTGCTAGTTTAGTACCCAGATATTTTGGGTTTGAATCTCGTAGGTTTTTTGCCGAACCTCCGGCTTTTCTATGTGCCATATATCAGTTAAAATAGTTCCCAATGAGGAACTGGTGGAAAAGTATACGCGAACGAGGCACTCAAATCAAGGGCAATACCCCCAAAATGGGGCAGGATGTCTTTATAGTGCTCATACTAATATTAGTTGGATTAGGGGCTTTTGGATTAGGAAGACTCTCCATGATGGAAGAGAAACGGCCAGCCATCAGAATGTTTGAACAAGCAATGAATGAGGTTGATCCAATTAGTATGGGTGGACTAGTGGTGGCCTCAAGAAAGGGGAGTAAGTATCATTTTCCGTGGTGTTCGGGCGCAACTAGAATGAGCGAGGTGAATAAGGTGTGGTTTAAGAGTATCGACGGGGCTAGAAAAGCTGGTTACGAGCCGGCGGGGAATTGTAAGGGGTTGAAGTAAAATGATATAATGCCCAAATGTTAATACTAGATATAGAAGCCTCAGGCACAGATTACGAAAAGCACTCAATTGTAAGTATTGGTGCACTTGATTTAAAGAGCCCAGAAAATCGATTTTACGAAGAGTGTCGTATATGGGATGGAGCACACATAATGGATGGTGCACTTGAAGTAAATGGATTTACAAAAGAGGAAATTACAGATCCAACAAAACAAACTGAAGAAGAGTTGATAAAAAAGTTTATCGCCTGGAGTGAATCTCTTGAAGATAAGACTTTCGGAGGACAGAACGTTTCTTTTGATAGAGACTACGTACGAGCAGCATGTGAACGTGCTGGATTAAATTACACTTTTGCATATCGAACTATCGATAGTCACTCACTTGCATGGATGCACATGATTAAAAGAGGGGAGACACCACCAGTTGATGTTGAACACAAAAGAAGTGCACTAAATTTAGATGAGGTGTTAAACTATTGCGGAATACCGGAAGAGCCGCATCCTCACAATGCTCTCACAGGTGCGCTTTCGCACGCTGAAGTGATAAACAGGTTGCTGTATAATGAGAAGTTGCTTCCGGAGTTTGAACAATTTGATGTTCCTTGGAGTTAATAATTAATATAATATTTATGGGATTTTTTACAATTTTACCTTTAGCTATCGGTATTGCAGTTGCAGTACTACGACAAGTTAACCAATACGAACGAGGGGTTATGTTTACAATGGGTAAGTTTACCGGAATGCGAGAACCAGGATGGAGAATAGTAATTCCTGTGTTTCAGAAAATGTTGAAGGTAGATATGCGAACAAAAGCAGTTGATGTTCCTCAACAACAGGCCATTACCAAAGACAACATCGCAGTTGGAGTTAACGCCGTTATATACTACAAGGTAAGTGATGCAGGCAACGCTATTTTAAAAGTTGAAGATTTCTTCTTTGCTGTAAGTCAGTTAGCACAAACAACTATGCGTAATGCTGTTGGTGAAGTTGAACTTGATGAACTTCTCTCAGGAAGAGAGAAGATTTCAGAAAAAATTCGATCAGTAGTTGATGTTGCTAGTGATGACTGGGGGATTAAGGTTCAAAACGTTGAGCTTAAAGATATTATCCTCCCTGATAACATGGAGCGAACAATTGCAAAACAGGCTGAAGCTGAACGTGAGAAACGCTCAGTTATCATTAAGGCTGAAGGTGAGGTAATCTCAGCTGATAATATGGCAAAGGCTGCTAACACTCTCTCAGCAGCACCCGGTGCACTACACCTTAGAACATTGCAGTCACTGAACGATCTTTCTTCAGATCAGAGCAACACAGTAGTGTTTGCGATGCCTATTGAAGTATTAAGAGCGTTTGAGAAGTTCGGGAAGTAGTGTACACACCGGACCCTTGTGCGACACTACCTCAGCATATACTATTAGGTGGTGAATAGAAAAACTTCAATTTCAGACGACTATATATCTGGTTTTACAGATGGAGAGGGATGTTTTGGATTATCTGTACGCAGAGATGTTAGGCATGAGAGAGCCTCAAAGGCAGTTTATTATAGCTGGAAGGCTATTTTTGCCATTAGTCTAAGAGCGGATGACTTTAAAATTCTTGAGGAATTTAAAAAACGATTTGAAGTGGGCGAAATTAGCTTCACCAAGAATAATAAGTCGGTACGTTACCAGGTGACCGATCTATTTGAATTACAGGATACGATAATACCATTCTTCAGAAAAAATAAACTTTTCGGTAAAAAGAAGCGAGATTTTAAACTTTGGGCTGAAGCAGTAAGTATCTTGCTTAAGTACAAGAAGATAAGAGGATCAGTGAATATAGTGAAGGGGAGTATGGGTTTCCAAAAGGTAGTGTGGAGCAAAGAAGATTTAGCACGTATACAGGAAATACAGGAACAGTCGTCTAAATTTAAAAGCTCGCAAAATAGAAAATGGACCAATTCTCGACTAGGAAGGGAAGAAGTGTAGATTGGATTACTTTAGTTCGCACAATATATCTTTTGCGACATAATATACAACTAATACAGCTTAGTAAACACATATATAAATCTCAGCCTTCTTCTAACCCTTCAAATATTTTTTATTTTTTTATCTAGTTACTTTTTGCACGTATATGTATAAATTTTAATTTCTCAGTCTTTTGACGGATCTCGTTAAAATTAAGTTAATCACCCTGCTCTACCCCGTCCTCAATACCCTATATATATTGTGCGACATTAAACTTTTTGGTACTAGTGTACCAAGTAAAGGAGAGTGAGAAGGAGCTAATTCAAGTAATTTAGAGGATTTAGATAACCACTCCATGAGGCAACAGGCACTTTCGCATCAGCACACCCTGTCCTTGCCTTTATGTCACCAAGACGCACAACTTGCACTGCGTCGTTTGCATAAAGAGTAAAATGAAGGTGAGGTCCTGTTGAGAATCCGGTGTTACCTGAGTATCCGATAACTCGGCCAGTACCAACGGCATCACCTGGGCTAACACTGATATCTGAAAGGTGTGCGTATAGAGTAGCTAATCCGTTTACGTGCTCAACAAGTATCCATTTTCCGTACGAGTAACATCCACGGAAAGCATCGGTATTCCCTGTTGCTTTAATATTTCCGGAAAGTGCTGCTTTAACAGGCGTCCCTATCGGCGTACCAAAATCCATCCCGTTGTGTCCGCTTCCGTTGTACGCACCTGAGCTGGCAAACTTTGTATTTCCAAAGTATTGAGTGATCCTTACTTTATCTAATGGCCAGCTCAGTACCCCCTTCCCTGCAGGCGGTATGCTAGATGGATCTAAGATATATTGCAGTTCAGATTCAAAACTTTTCAGCTGAGCTTCAAATTCTTCCTTAGCCTTTTTCTTTTCGGCTATAAGTTCCTGATAGGTTGATTCTCTGTTTTTGGTTTCCTTTAGAAGGGAGTTCTTTGCTTGTCTGTTTATATCTAGAGAACGCTTCTGAGTTGAAAGATCTGTTTTCTGAGAGACTAATTTACCTTGTTGAATTTCCTTTGTCTCTCTTGCAGCCTCAAGAGATTTTCTTTGAGCAGTTAGTACTGTAACTTCTCCTCTAACTACTACTTGGAATTGTTGAAGAGTTTCAACGTCACTCCAGAGATTGGAAATATCATTACTATTTAAAATAATCTCAACAAAAGAATCACTTTCCGTTTCGTTTATCCTTCTTATTGTTTCGGCTAATGCTTTTTGGTTTCCTGCAATTAATTCTTCCTTAATATTAATATCATAAGTCATTTCTTCAATGCTGGAGCTTGTTGTATTGATCTGCCTTTGGGTAATAGATATGTTCGCTCCAACTTTTTTTCTTGAAACATCTAATTCTTGAACAGCCCCTTGAAGAGTGTTCTTCTCTCTACTAATTTCAGTTAATTGAGCTTCATACTTCTTAATCTCCTCTTCAATTTCAGAAATTTCAGTTTGTTGATTGTCTATCTTATCTCGAATCTCACTTGCACTCTGTGCGTTCAACACTCCTGGAGTGAGCAAAAGAATAGTCAAAAATCCAGTTAAGATTTTCATGGCTAGAGTAAATCAACTGCTGTTTTAAGACGACTAACAGTCTCTTCTTTTCCAAGAATTGCAGCAAGCATAAACGGATCTGGAGATCGTTTTGCTCCAGAAAGCGCAAACCGTAAAGGTCCTAAAACGTCACCCCTACCGTTCTCATCAGCATAGGGCCATATTTCTTCTTTTATACTCGTAGGATCCCATTTTGAGGCCTCTAGGAGTGTTTTAGCAGTGTATTGTAGGTGTCCTTTAGTTGTTTCTGCAGGAGAATCTTTCCATTTGAGATCTTCGGGATTAATAGCAGGTGCATTAAGTAGCCAGTCAAATTCTCCTGTCTTATTCATCTCAATAACTTCTGAGAATTTGTGTAATCTTTCTCGTATTACGCCTTCTATAAGTAAGGCGAAGTTCGGGTGGTTCTCTATTTTCTCGTTCTGTAGAAATTCCTTTACCGTACTTGTGTACTCTTCCATTGGAAGTTCCAACAAGTGGTGTTTATTAATTGAGTCTAGTTTTTCATAGGAAAACATTGCAGGTGAATTATTCACTCTTTCAATAGAGAACTCCCCTATTAATTCGTCTTTGGTAAAAAATTCTCGCTCATCTCCAGGGTTCCAACCTAAGAGTGCAAGATAGTTTAGGATCCCTGCGGGAATATATCCAAGATCTTTAAATTCCTGATATGTTACAGCACCGTGCCTCTTCCCTAGTTTCTTTTTATCACTTCCAACAATTAGGGGAAGGTGTGCGTACTGCGGTGCTTCCCCTCCGAGTGCATCTATTAGAAGTATTTGTCTGGGTGTTGAAGTTATATGATCTTCTCCGCGAATGACATGAGTGATCTCGCCCTCCATATCGTCAACGACAACAGTTAAGTGATAGATTGGATTATCAGCAGAACGAGCTATAACAAAATCACCGAAGTCTGTTGTGTCGATCGTTATCTCTCCGCGGATGAGGTCAGTAAATGTTAATTCTTTGTTTGGGTTTTTAAATCGTATAACATTCTTACCTGGCTCCCCTTCTGATTCTTCAGCTACATATGCATTTCCATTTTCAATTAATGTATTTAACGCCGCAATATATTTTTCAGTTCTTTCTGATTGTCGAAACGGTCCGCTGTCAAAATCTAGTCCTAGAGACGCTAGAGCATTTAAGGCTACTTCCTCGTGTTTTTGATCACTTCGCTCAAGATCAGTATCTTCAAAACGCATAACGATTTCTCCCTCGTTATGGCGAGTGAACAGGTAGTTAAAAAGAAGCGTCCTTATATTTCCAATATGTAGACTTCCAGTTGGTGAAGGCGGAAAGCGTGTAATTATTTTATTCATGTTCAAGTGCTGTTTTTATAATCATGTGAGCTAATTTTTTAGCCGCATCAGGGCGTGAAAATTCTAAAGCCGCCTTCCTCATATCATCTTGGATTTCTTGGCTTCCAAGTATTCTCCCAATTTCTGCAACTAGTAGATTTTCACTTAAATTCTTTTGCTTTAGCACAACTGCAGCCCCGTCTCTTGCGTAGGCAAAAGCGTTTCTGGTTTGGTCGTGGGAGAACTCCTCAGGAATTGGAATAACAATTGAAGGTATCCCCCAGGCTGCTGTTTCAAATATATGCCCGGCGCCTGCTCGCATAACAACAATGGACGCAACTCCAGCAGACATTCTTGTGGCCAAAGTATTTAAGTACCCAAATACTTTATAGTTACCCTTGTGGGGGTGATCTTTTAGGATAACTCGAGCAAGACCCTCAATTGTTTCCAGATTTTCTTTTCCTGTTTGATGAATCACTTGGTATTTCTCTAGAAGTTCAGGTAGTGCGTCTAATATCACAGAGTTAATCGAAGTAGCACCTTGTGATCCACCAAGGATCAGAATAGTTGGTTTTATAGAGTCGAGTTTAAGAAAAGAGTGGGCACCTTCACTTGCAGGCCTAAAGAGCGCTCGCCTTATAGGATTTC
Organism: uncultured Candidatus Saccharibacteria bacterium; assembly: GCA_964399345.1. GTDB lineage: Bacteria > Patescibacteriota > Minisyncoccia > Phycocordibacterales > UBA2100 > UBA2100. The sequence goes on along the minus strand of CAYNQE010000001.1, from coordinate 26,387 downwards.
CTACTAACGCGATTTTAGAGTCATCTACATTTTTAAAATACTCTCGTACTCCAGGAAATGAAATAGCTACAGCCTTTGCCCACTTAGAGGCAAGTAGGTTTGCTTTTCCCGGATGTGCGTCTGATTCGTGAATGATTACAGGAATATTTAAAATTCTTGCTGCAATTGTAGTTGGAACACTCGCGTAGCCTCCTTTACTAAAGACAACGTCAGGATATAAAAAGAACAATTGAATTGTTGCCTGAACAGTTCCGAAGAGAGTTTTAAAAACATCAAATACATTACGTATAGAAAAGTAGCGGCGAACCTTACCCGCACTGCTTTTTTTCCAAGTAATATTTTGCTCAGCAAGAGCATCACTGTCTAACAAGTGAGGAGCAATGTAAAAAAGTTCAGGGGTAAGTAGTCTGTCTTCTTCTACGATATTGTGAATTTCCTCTGCCACTGCAATTAGAGGGTAGAAATGACCACCGGTACCAGCACCTGTAAAAACGATTTTCATACACCTAGTATATCGCAATTACGACTTTGCGTAACGCGACACGTTAAGAATAATTCCAACCCCAACCAACATAACAAACATGGCGGTTCCACCGTGACTTATAAACGGCAATGGAAGTCCCGTAAGTGGAATAACCCCAAGCATTGAAGATATATTTACAAGAGCTTGAATTGCGATAAGAAGGGTAATACCTATAACGACTAGTCCACCAAAATAATCAGGCGCTCTTACTGCAACCCAGAAGGAGCGAACCACTAATGCAACAAAAAGACCTATTATCAAAACAGCTCCAGCAAATCCAAATTCTTCAGCGGCAACGGCAAAGACTGAGTCCCCCGTTGGCTCAGGCAAGTATCCAAATTTTTGGACACTTTGACCAAAGCCGCGTCCTGCCATCTTCCCTGAGCCAACAGCAATGAGAGATTGCTTAATCTGGTATCCAGAACCAAGCTGGTCAGCCGAGGGGTTTATAAAAGTAGTAATACGATCTAATACGTAAGGGCGCACTGCAATTAAGGCACCTAACGCAATTATTGCAATTAGGAAGAGTATTCCTAAGTCTCTCCACTTTGCACCGGCTGCGAAAAACATTCCACCAGCTGTCGCCACTATCACAACTAGAGTACTTGTGTCGGGTTGTAATAATAGAACTAGTGAAGGCACAGCGAGAATTAAAATAAAGGCAAGAAGACCGTTCTTGTACTTTCCCAAGTGTACTCTGTTACTAGCAAGGTACGCTGATAGATACAGAACAGTTCCCAACTTTAAGATTTCTGCAGGTTGAACTGATAATGGGCCAAGAGAAAGCCATCTTGTAGCCCCTCCTGCTGAAAAACCAAGTCCGGGTATAAAAACAGCTATGGTTAACAAGATAGAAGCAACAAAAAGATACAGCGAGTATTGTTTGAGAAATCTATAATGAACTCTACTCATCAATACCAAGGCAGCTGTTCCAAAGAATATCCCGAGAACAAGTTGGCTAAAAACTAGAGATGAAAACCTAGCACCTTCCTTTGCTAACAATCCCAAAGATGCAGAAGAGAAAAGAAAAAACCCCACTACTACTAGTAGAGCAATAATTATAGCCAGAGGTCGGTCAATTTTGTTTCCCACTCCCCTCATTATCCAATGAGTGCAAAAATCACACCAAAGAAAGCAAACATAGCACCTAGAATCCAGTACCTCATGACAACTTTAGTAGAAGGCCACCCAATTGCTTCAAAGTGATGATGAAGGGGTGCAACGCGAAGAAGTTTTCTTCCGAGGAATTTTTTTGAAAGTAATTGAGCAATAGTTGTTGCAACTGTTGCAACAAGAAGGAAGCCAATTATTGGCAGTGCTGCAATTCCGATCCCTCCTCCTAGTGAGTCTGTCATAAAGGCGATTGTTGCGAGAGTTAGAGTGAGTGCCATTGATCCAGTCTCAGTCATATAAAATCGTGCCGGCGGAACGTTAAACCATAAGAAGGCAAGAATTGCACCAACAATCATTGCAGAAAAGGCAGCTAAGTTTATTTGATCTTGAACAAGGGCAATTAAAGAGTACGCTGAAAAAATCATTGCAAATACTCCTCCTGAAAGACCGTCTATTCCGTCAATTGTTCCACTTGCGTAAATAGAAAGAGAAATAAGCATAAACAAAGGAATCACAAGCCATCCTATTTCAAGTGAATCATCAAACGGTATTCCTATAGAAGTAATATCCAACTTATTGTGGAACCACCAACCTATCAGAAAGGAAAGTGTGAGTACAAAAAGTAGGCGCCTTCTTAGGGAAAGTCCTCCCCTTCTTTTTATTTCTAAGAAGTCGTCGATAAATCCAACTAGCGCTCCTGCGAATAATGTCATAACGGGTATCCAGGTTTGACTCCGAGAGAAGAAATCTAATTTTGAAGTAGAATCATTTGGGAAAATATAGGCAACCAATGAAATTCCAAGAATAGTTATTAGTGCACTAAATATTATTACCAAACCTCCCATTCGTGGAGCCTCTCTTTCTTTCTCTTTATGTAATGAATTAAATACTTCAGCAGTACTGCCGTCCATGGCTGTTTTTCCACCTTCTTTTTTCCAAGCTCGGTATTTATATAAGTAATGTGAAATTGTCGGGGTTATTCCAATACCTACAGTAAAGGCAATTACTGCTGGCATCATTACTTTGATTAAGTTATCTAATTCCATAATACTGTTTTATAAAGTTTAACAATGTCATCAAATCTTCCGTCCACGCTTGAGCCTAATACAACTATTATATATGCGTGTCCTGGTTCGGTTTCTACAACTACACCAAGATTTCCTCCTGCAAGATCTGTGAATCCGGTTTTACCAAAAACCAATCCAGGGAGTTCCCCTATTGCCTGGTTTGTATTTTTCGCTTCATAAATTTCCCCAATTGAGTTCTTAAATATCTGAGTCTCTTGAGATGTTGAAAAGAAAATTTCTGGAGCGGTTTTATACGCATAGGAAAGCAGTTGTGTTACATCTTTAGCAGATCCGTAAGAGCCGCTATATAGTTCGCTATTATCAAGACCCGTGGGGTTTGTAAAATAGGTTTGGTTTAATTCCAATGTCTCTGCTTGGATATTTAAAAGTGTAACTATATCCACATCAGTAGACTCCTCTAATTTCCTTCCAAGGGCTGTTGCTCCGTCGTTTGAAGAAGTCATCAGTGTGAATTCCAGCAGGTTTTCAGTATTCCATGTTTCCCCGTCTTTAAATCCGGAATCGCCCTCGGTACTTAAATCCCTCGGAGTGAAAGTGATTGACTCATTCATGTCCAGGAACTGTCTTGCCAAGGTGGCTACTGCAACTTTGGTTATAGATGCTAACGGAAGTTGTACAGTTCCGCTTTTTTCATAAAGTACCATGCCTTCCACCATGTCATATACATATGCGGCTTGCGCTTCAATTTCAACTTCCTTTTGAGTTTCCAATGCAGTTGAGGCACTAGCCATTTGAAGCTCAGGTTGTGCTTCGCTATTTAATGTAGCAAAAACAAGCCCGGTAGTACCGAAAAGTGAAATGATTGCCATGTATGCTAAGGGGATGTTTTTAGTCGTCATAATTTTTTTGGAGAGATTCTTTCATTGTCTCATACTCTGGGAGTTCGTGTACCATAGAAACCCCTACATGACTTAATAATTCGGGTGTCACTTTGTATTCCCAGGCTCGGGAGTCAGATTCGCTCTTGGATCTTTCGAGCAGTCCTCGTAGAATTAACTGTCTAAGCGTTGCACTAGAATTAACTCCACGTATGTAATCTATTTCACTTCGAGAGGCTCCATTTTTGTATAAGACTATGGAAAGAACCTCTAGTCCTGCAGTACCAACATCTTTCTCACTGTCCTTCTTTTGTGTTTGTGTAATAAACTCGGAATATTTTTGAGAGGTCCGTAGTGACACGTGTTCAAGAGTTTCTAATATTTCAATACCCTGAGGGTGGGATTTTAGATTTTCAATTGCAACCTCCACCTCTTCCTTGGTTAATTCCATAAGCGAAGCTATTTCTGCCTTTTTCATCTCGCCCCCGTTTGAATACAGTAGTGCTTGTAGTTTTTGTGCGTTTCTATCCATAATGTGGTGTGTCTACTTCCTCGTTATCAAAATCAATGTCAGAAAAATGTTTCTCCTGGGTCACACTTAGTGTCCCACGCTTTACTAGTTCAAGTAAAGCTAAAAAGTTAACAATACCCTCTATTTTACTAGCTTTCTCAGTAATCTTATTAAAAGAGGAAGTTGTAGCTGAGCGTATTCTCTCTGTTAGATCTTCAATCATCTCCTCCAGAGAGACTTCTTTACTAACCTTTGCAGTAGGTGCCTTGTCAAAGGAAGGAAGAGCATCCAGTGCGCCTTTTAAAGAAATGTGCAAGTTTTCTTTTTTTACATCACCCCCTGGTGAGAATTTTATTTCCGTTGGCTTAAATGTTGGAAGAAACAATTTCTTGCCCCAACGGTTTTTGATTAACTTAGTCGCTCTTCTTACTTTCTTATACATCTTTAGACGATTTTCTAAATCTCTAATATCTTCGTCTTCCTCTTCTGAGAGTTCAAGAGACGGAAGTAGTGAGCGAGACTTTATTAACAGCAAAGTAGAGGCTACAACAACAAACTGAGAGGTTTGCGAAAGTGGAATTGCTTCCCTGTCTTGAATGTATTCAATGTAGTCGTCAGAAACTTTAGCAAGAGACACGTCATTTATACGAAGCTTCTCTCTTTCAATTAAATCAAGAAGAAGCCCAAGTGGGCCTCGGAAACCTTCTAGCTCTAGAGTAAAGTCAGACATCTATTCACTCAACTGATTATCTATTCGGTTCATGTCACGTGGGAATAAAGTAGCTTCTCGCACATTCTTTAGTCCAAGCATAAGTTGAGTTAGACGCTCTAGTCCGTTTCCTGTACCACCGTGAGGAGGCATTCCAAATTTAAATGCTTGAAGATAGAACGAGAATAGTTCTGGGTTCATTCCCTTCTCTTTTATCTTCTCAACTAAAGTATCATGGTCGTGTATTCTTTGACCTCCTGTTGTTATCTCAAGTCCTCGGAAAAGAAGATCAAAGCCTTTTGTTGTGCCTGGCGCATCTTCATCTTCGTATGTATAGAAAGGACGCTTTGATACAGGGTAGTGAGTAACAAAGATATAGTCAGACTTATGATTCTCTTTAGCCCAAGCACATAGTTGTCGTTCGTGTTCAGGTTCAAGATCTGGCTCGTTAACATCAGCTCCAACAATCTCCAGTGCTTCCTTAAGTGTAACTACTGGAAACTTTTCTGGAGTTAATGGGATTTCAACTTCCATTCTCTTAAGTATGTCGGGATGTCTTTCAGCTATAGTCTTTGCGATATGTGAGTGAACAGCTTGAGTCATCTCCATAACGTCTTCGTGATCTTCAATAAAGCCCATCTCAAAGTCCAAGGAGGAATATTCTGAAAGGTGTCGTGAAGTTGCGTGATCTTCTCCTCTAAAAACTTTTCCAATACTGAACACTCTCTCGTAGGTTCCTACCATTATCTGCTTATACAATTGAGGGCTAGTTGCTAGAAACGCTAACTTATCTTTGTAATAGTCGACTTTAAAGGCAGATGCTCCTCCTTCTGCGTCTCCTCCTACAAGTGCAGGTGACTGGTATTCTTTGAATCCCTCGTTTGTTAGGAACTCACGGAATGCCGCGGTAATGGTTGCTTGAACTGTGAATACATCTAATGCTTTTTGTGAACGTAGTGTTAGTGGAAGGTTGTCTAAGTATGTATCTATATTTAATTCTGAATCTAAGTCGAAAGGCATTTCATCAGCTTCTGAGAGAATTTGCACTTCTTCGACAAGTAATTCAACATCACCGTTTTGCTCGTCCTTAATCATACTCTCAGGTCGTTCGTTTACGGTGCCTTGAATACTTACCACCCATTGCTCTCGTATGTCTTTAGTCTCGTCAGTAAGATCTCCTTTGACAACACCTTGAACCACTCCACTACGGTCTCGGATAACTAGGAAGGTAAGTTTCCCATGATCACGACGAACATCTACCCATCCTGCGATGTGTACCTTCTCCCCTTTCTTTTTAGTTAAGTCTGAAATTATTGTTCGTTCCATGTTTATAGTGTTACTCCGATTTTCTTTTTAACATCAATCATTTTTTCCTGAGCCCTTTCTCTTGCTTTTTGCGCACCACTTTCGAGTATAGCCCTTACGTCTTCGTCAGTAATTTGTTCTCGTCTTTCTCTCATTGGGGCGATTAAGTTTTCTAAATCTTCAATTAAAATCTTTTTAAGTTCTCCGTACTGTCCTTTATTTTCTTCGTAGATAACCTTAAGATCTTCCTCGCTTCTAAGTAATTTGTGTATGGCGTATACATTTTCAGGAACTTCCCCATCAGAATCTGTAACGATACTCATAACAGCACTTTCTATTTCTTCCTTGCTGCCGAAAAGTGGAATGGTGTTGTTATAGCTTTTACTCATCTTTTTACCATCAACTCCTGGAACAGTTCCAACTCCTTCAATAATATTTTCCTGGGGTGGGGTGAATGTTTCTCCGAATGCATTATTGAACTTATTTGCGGCCTCTCTTGCATATTCAATGTGTTGTCGTTGATCCTCCCCCACTGGAACAACTTTTGTATCGTAGAGAAGAATGTCCGCTGCCATAAGCATTGGATAACTAAACAAACCGGCGTTTGCCTCAAGTCCTTTGGCAACTTTGTCCTTGTAGGAGTGTGACTGCATTAAAAATGGAACACTCACCAGGCATTGGAAAATCCAAGATAGCTCGGTGTGCTCTTGTACGTCTGATTGTCTAAACAATATTACTTTCTCAGGATCAACTCCTGCTGCAACGTAGTCCTTAACAATATTTATGGTATTAGAACGCAGTTCTTCAGGGTTTCGAATAGTTGTAAGGGCGTGGTAATCAACAACCATTAGGTGACTGTCATAGTTTTCGTACATATCTACAAAGGGCTTAAGAGCGCCAAAGTAATTTCCAATGTGTAATGTTCCAGAAGGTTGTAATCCGGTTAGCAGACGTTGTTTTTCAGTCATATTCAGCCAATAGTATCAATGTTTAAGCGCTTTGGGAAGCAGGTATCTCTACAATAAAGGTAGAACCCTTTCCTTTCCCCTCTGATTCAGCCCAAATTTTTCCCTTGTGGGCCTCAACCATTTGGCGAGCCACGTAAAGGCCAAGTCCCGTTCCGTTTACATTAATTCCGGAAGCGTCCCTGGCACGAACAAATTTTTCGAACAACCCATGTATTTCGTTAGGGGCAATTCCTACACCGCTATCTTTAACTTCAATATGAACGCTGCTATCTGAAGTTATTTCAACCTTAACCCAACCTTCTTCTGTGTACTTAATTGCATTATCAATAAGGTTAAAGAAGATGTGGCGAATCTTTGCGTAGTCTGCGTGTATGGTACTACCCTCTTCACACTTATTAACAAAAGTTAGTTCAAGGCCGCGGTCCGTTGCCATTGGCTGAAGTTCTTCAACAATATCTTTAACGAGTTCGCTTGCTTGAAATTTCTTCTTGTCATACTGCATACTTCCCTGTTCAATCCGGGATACGTTTAGGAAATCATTGATGGTTTGGGCTAGCATTCCACTTGATTCAAATATCTTTACGATTATCTCATGTGCTTTTTTTGAAATTTCTCCGTATGAGCCGTCTATTACAAGTGAAAGGTGTCCTCGTATTCCAGCTAGCGGTCCTCGTAATTGATGAGTTGCAATTGAAAGGAATTCAGACTTTTGACGGTCTAGTTCTTTAAGTCTGGTGTTTGCGTGCTTTAATTCACCGGTTAGTACTTCAAGTTTTTCTCTGGTATCTACTTCTCTGTTAACACTTCGTATCAATAGTAGCCCAACGACTAAAATCGCAATAAATGCTGAAATATTAAAGACTACTGCAGTTTGAGATTCAGAAAGGATAATTCTAAGAAGTGCTATTAACCATAATATGAAGATAAGCATTTCGGCTCCAATAACTCGTATGTTAAATATCTTATGTCGAAAGATTCCGTATGTTATTACTCCGGCCGTTACGGCTATACTAATTTGACCCATCCAGTTCCAGCGGAATTCTCCAAAGAGAGGAAAGATAAGATTTGTTATTAAACCTATAAAGGTGGGAACCATTGCCCCCAGTAATATATAAATAATTTGAGCGCGCTGCACTCCGTCGCTCATTCTGTATTTGCGTAGGAAAATAAGATAACTTATTAAGAAAATCCCAGACACGTATATGGCATATATTAGGTGGAGAGACGGATTAAAGATAATTATATTTTCGGGAGACGCACTTAGGTTTACAAATTTAATAAAAACATTGGGCAGAAAAATCATTCCAATAATCAGTGCGCTCGGAATAGCGAGAAGAAGAGTTTGAAATTTAGATAAGCTGTATTCGTCCTTTGGAAACAAAAGTGAAAAAAGAACAAATAGAATAGGTATTGCAGCGGCTGCCGTGTAAAGCCACTTTGCTGCGTGTAATGCTAACTCAACTGTTCCAGCGCTTCGGAAAACAATCATCGCAATTCCCCAGGTGCTCATAGCAACAGCTAAAAAGAAAAATGCTAAATTACTGGCAGATTTTTTGTTTCTCTTGTACACGAGAAACCCGTAAAGTAGGTTTGTGGTTGCAGCTATCGCTATAAGTATGTTTATTGTATCAAGTTCTAAATTCATGAAGAGAGACGTGTATGTAGTAATTTAAGCACAGAATCAATCTTTTGTTTTGATAATAATCCCCGTTCGTTTTGTGGCTGTGATACTTCAAATCCTAAAGCCTCCCCACCTTTTCTTATATGCTCTATGTCCTCCATCTTAGCCCGGTTTATAACGAAGTTATGAGTATGTTTATTGGACGCTAGAATAAGAACTTCCGCTAAACAACAGAAATTATCATTTGGATTGGCTAGACCCATATTAAAGTTACTGGAAATCCCAGGGGTGTGAACAGCTCCAGCTTCAAGAATTAAAATATCATCTCGTTCATAAAGTTCTTCCGATATATCACTAGGCTGCGCATCGTCAACAATTATTGTCCCAGTAGATATATGATGGTTTTTCAAAAGTGCTTCAGGTGTGTTAGTAGCGGTTATTATTCCCACCGCATCTTTTAAGAGATCCATATCTGTACTGCAATCAATATTTATTCCAGAATATTGTTTTTCCAATCTATCTTTCAGTTCTAAAACTAATTCCTTTTTTCTATCCAAATCTATTAACAAAAGATTACGTGCTCCAGAATCAGCAAGTATTTCTGCTGATATAGAGCCAATTGAACCAGCAGCTCCCACTACTCCTATTGTACTTGTTGATAAATTCACTCCTCCTAATTTACTGAGAAGGGTCTTTGTAACATTATACCCAGTGTAGGCATGGCCAGTTGTTATCGCGATTCCTTTTATATCTAAGAGATCTAATCCTCCTCTGGAAAGCGAAGAAGTAAGAGCTCCAAGGCCTGCGATCTTTGCTCCCCTGTTTCTGGCTAATTTAACAGCCTTACGTATTTGCCTCTTTGCCCCTTTTCGATCCTTCATCATTTCATAGGCAGTCATTGGGATCGATATAATAAACCCCTCTACCGATGTTCCCTCATTGGATTTTAGGCCAGTAATTTCAGACACTGTTACTGGCCAGAAATATCTTTGTATAAATTTTTTAATAAAACCAGGAGAAGATTCTAGAAAAGGAAACCTTCGTATCATGTCTCTCTCATCTCTTGGGTGAACTATAAAAGCAAATTTATAGGCGTCCTTATACCCACGCATTGGTATTAGTAAGCGCAGGAGATCTCTAAAGGTTGAACGTATAAGTTTAGGAATTGAGCCCATGTTGGAAATTATAACAGCTCCAACACTTTTCTGGCTGAATCTTTGTACCGTTCAGGAAGTGGCTTTGTAGGATCTAGGAGAGCGGATCTGTTTGAAGATTCTCCGTATACAACAGATATCTTCCCTCGATCCATAGAAACAGAAACAGGAACAACGATTGCATTAGTTTTCTCAAGCAAATATCCTGCCCCGCCGTGAATTTCTTGAATTCCCTCACCTGCTTTTGAAATTTTCCCCTCAGGAAAGATGCAGACACTTTTACCAAGACGAAGAAGCTCTTCAAAATATACAAGAGATTTGGAATAATCGTGCTGTCCTTTTATGTATGGATAAGCTCCCCAGGCTTTCAAGAAATAAGGAGTGGCGTAAAAGAATCTTCTCCAACCAAAACCTTTCTTTAATAGGTATTCAGTTGAATCTTGTGCTACGTAGAACATCGGGAATGCATGAGTAAGCGGAAGTATTCCAACTAGTGGGAAAATAAAATCAGCTTCACTTCGGTGCTTGAGAACAAATAGAAGACCTCGCCCACTTTCTTTAGATTCATCTATAGCTTTTTGCAGGTCGTCCTTTCCTTTAACTGACATACGAAAAAATACATCTAGAAATAGATGTATAAAAGGCCATACTAGGCCCTGAAGAATTGTCGGGGCAATAAAATGAGTCCAGCTTGAAATCTTAAATTTTGCAGTAATTACATTCATTTTGTTGCTCAATTAGAGCACGAACACAGCCACTATTGCAACGGCTATAAACCAGAAAAAGTTAGTAGTTGAGGCGAATATAATATCGAATGAATTTCCAAACACGTAGCTTACTGGAACAACATGATATGCAAAGAATATTAATAGTGCTGTAAGCGAAATTGCAGTAGCGAAGATATGTATTAATCTACCGTTACCTGAGGCACTGCCAAGAGTTTTACCAAGTATCCACATGGTAATAAACAAAATAGTTAAAAAAACTCCCAACGGTGCCCAGTCGGAAGGTATGTAATCTGTATAGGGAAAAGCACTAAACACAAAGCCTGAAATGGGAAGTGCAATGAAAAGAGACTTTAACTTCCCTGTTCCATAGACTACGCCATAGATAACAAAAACAGACGCCATTAACAGAGCAATAGCTAAATCAGGAGCCATCTTTGAAGATAAAAGAGCGTCCAGCATCCTTTAATTTTAACACACTATATTCCCTCGCTTTTCAATTCTTCAACTAGTTTCTTAGCACTTTTTGAAAGTTTCTTCGGTAAATCTATTTTAATTGTTACAAGTAGGTCTCCTCTTCCTGTGCGTTCTTTCGGAACACCCTTACCTGCAATTCTTAGAATTTCTCCATGAGTAACACCTGTAGGTATTTTAAGATCAATATCCTTTTCTAGTGTAGGAATTGAGTAAGTTGCACCAAGAAGAGCGTCAGTCATTTTAATTTTCAAATTCATTCGCAGATCACTTCCGCTTCGAACGAAGTCTTTATGTGGCCTGACATGTACTTTTACATACAAGTCCCCTGCTTTTCCATTCTTTATAGCCTCACCTCTTTCAGGGAGACGTATCATTTCTCCGTTATCGATTCCTGCAGGAATTGATAGGTTAATCTCATCTTGTTGATTCAACACTCCGTGACCCTTGCATTTTTTACACGCCACCTTGGGTATTTTTCCAGTTCCACTACATTCACTACACTCGCGATTACTTGTGAACGTTCCAAGCATTGATCTTCGTGTTTCCTTAACAGAACCATGTCCATTACATGTTGAACAAGTTTTTGTTTCTTTAGGATCTTTTGCACCACTTCCGTCACATACGGAGCAGTAACTGGTTTTAGTAATTAGAACTGATCGCTCAACACCAAAAGCAGCATCTTTAAAGTCTAGCTCTACATCCATAGAGATATCTCGCCCGCGACGAGCACGCTGTCCTCTTCCTCCAAACATCTCGCCAAAGATATCTCCTAAATCGATGTCTACACCACCCTGTTGTTGGAATTGAGAAAAATCAAATCCTCCACCATTAAAGGATTGGCCGTAGTTATCATACTCATCGCGTTTCTTTTTATTTCCAAGCACGGCGTATGCTTCACTTGCCTCTTTGAATTTAGATTCATTACCTCCTTTTTTGTCAGGATGATACTTTTGTGCGAGTGTTCGAAATGCCTTCTTTATTTCAGAATCCGTAGCACTTCTTTCTACACCAAGTGTTTGATAGTGGTCCTTCATTGAAGATTAGATTACTCCTTATCTTCTTTCTCGTCAAACTCCGCATCAGTCGTTTCTTCTTCTTTAGGAGCCTCTTCCTCTTTTGATTCTTTTGCCATTTGTTCACCTATTGCACTCATGGATGTGTTTAGTGCCTCTGATGCCTTAGTTATTGCCTCAAGGTCGTCCCCTGCATTCTTTAATGTTTCGATGTCTTCTTTGATTTTTGTAACAGTAGCCTCATCTACTTTTTCTCCGTACTCTTTTACTGCTTTTTCTGCAGCGTAGATTATTTGCTCTGAGGCGTTTTTTGCTTCTATTAATTCTTTCTTTTTCTTATCTTCGTCGGCATGCTCTTCAGCGTCTTTTGTCATTTTTGTCACTTCATCTTCAGAAAGTCCTGAACTACCCTCAATCTTAATTGACTGCTCCTTACCAGTTCCTTTCTCAGTTGCTTTAACTTGGAGTATTCCGTTTGCGTCAATGTCGAAGGATACTTCAATTTGAGGAATTCCACGTGGTGCTGGTGCAATACCGTCCAAGACAAATCGCCCTAGAGTTTTGTTATCAGCTGTCATCTCTCTTTCTCCTTGAGAAACTACTATTTCTACGGATGGCTGATTTTCAGCTGCAGTTGAGAATACTTGGGTTTTACTTGTGGGAATTGTTGTATTCCTCTCAATTAGCTTTGTTGAAATTCCTCCCATAGTTTCTATTCCAAGAGAAAGAGGTATTACGTCAAGAAGAAGAACATCTTTAACATCTCCTTGCATGATTCCAGCTTGAATTGCAGCCCCAAGTGCCACAACTTCATCTGGGTTAATAGATTTGTTCGGCTCTTTTCCAAACATCTCTTTAACACTCTCAACTATTTTTGGCATTCTGCTTTGTCCTCCTACAAGGATAACCTCATCAATATCATTAATTTCAAATGGACTAGCATCGACTGCACGTTTAGTTATCTCCAGTGCCTTACTTACATATTGTTCTGAAAGTTCTTCAAGTGTTGTGCGGGTAAGTTTAAGAATTAGGTGCTTAGGACCGCTGTCGTCTGAGGTTATGAAGGGAATGTTGATTTCAGTCTCTGTAGCCGTTGAGAGCTCAATTTTGGCCTTCTCAGCGGACTCATCTAGCCTTTGTAGTGCTAGTGGATCCTGACTTACGTCTATTCCTGATTCTTTCTTGTATTCATCAACAATCCAGTTAATTATCTCCTGGTCAATATCACGTCCACCCATGTGGGAATCACCATCTGTTGATTTAACTTCGATTACATCATCTCCTACTTCAAGAACGGAAACGTCAAATGTTCCTCCTCCAAAGTCGAACACAACGATTTGCTCGTCTTTCTTCTTATTAAAACCGTACGCGAGTGCTGCTGCCGTTGGTTCGTTAATAATTCGTTTAACGTCAAGACCCGCGATCTTTCCGGCGTCTTTTGTCGCCTTTCTTTGAGCGTCGTCAAAGTACGCAGGCACTGTAATAATAGCTTCAGTAATTTCCTCACCGATTTTATCTTCGGCGTCTTTCTTTAGTTTTTGTAGGATCATTGCAGACACTTCTTCAGGTCGGTAATCCTTTTCATTTAAAGTTATCTGTACTCCCTTGTCTGAACCTTCTTTAAGAGTATAAGGAACTGTTTTCTGGTCCTTTTGTACAGAGGCATCACTAAATTTATGTCCAACAAAACGTTTAACACCTAGGATAGTGTTTTGAGGGTTTGTTACTGCTTGGCGTTTGGCAAGCACTCCAACCATTCGTTCTCCGGTTTTTGAAATACCAACTATTGATGGAGTGGTGCGTGCTCCCTCTGCGTTTTCTATAATACTAGGTTCTCCTCCTTCAATGATTGCCATTGCTGAGTTTGTAGTACCTAAGTCGATTCCTAAAATTTTTGACATAATTATTTTCTTAATGCTAAGTCTCGTAAATATGCTGACACACTCTCGTAACCATTCTCTACTGCGTTATGTTCAATCTGAATCTTTTCCTCCTCTGACACTCGAAAGCGTAAGACTTGGTCTTGAACGGACAGAATACCTCTTTCTAGAATAATATTTGGCAGCTCAGCTAAAATTCTAGGGATCTCATCGTTTGGAAAGCGCGCTTCAATATTGGCGCTTCGACAAATTAGAGTAGTCACTTTACTGGCTGGTTGTAGTGTATACCCGTGTCGATTGTTACCGATAATAATATAATGCTTTTGCATGTAGCTACATTGTAGCTACGATCCAGTTTTATTTCAATATTGACACTCTTTAGTTATATACGATTACTTGCGCGGCGCGTACCACTCCTTCTTCTGTCTCGTATCCTCTGCGAACAACTTGAGCGATCGTATTTGCCTCTCCACCCTTTTCGCTTCCGATTGCTTCGTGTCTTTTGGGATCAAAAGTCTCCCCTACTTCTCCAAATGGTTTGTAGGTACTTCCTAGTACCTCAAGGATTTGCGAGTGAATTTGCTCAACTCCAACCCTCCAAACCTCATCAACATCCTCCCAGGACTCCCCTTTAAAAGCCATATCAAAACTATCAAGTATTGGGAATAGGGATTCTAGAGTTTCGCCCTTTACTGACGCTTTGAGTAGTTCTTCTCTTCCTAAATTATTTTTCTTTGAGTTTGCGTTGTCTGCCTTAAGTCGTTGCCATCCATCAAGGTATTCTTTCTTTTCCTGTTCACAGGTTTTTAAACGTTTACGAAGTCTCTTAACAACTTCGTCGCCCTTATCTTCTTCGTAAATTATTTCTTCTTCGTTCATAATTGAGGATTATATAACAAAAAACGACGCAGCGCGCCGTTTTCTATTTTATCGTTTACTCCATTGTGGAGAACGACGAGCACTTCTTAATCCAAATTTCTTTCTTTCTTTCATTCTCGGGTCGCGCTTCAGGTATCCTACTGCTTTCAACTCTCCTCTTCGAGTTTCGTCTTCTTTAATTAAAGCTCGTGAAATTCCTAGGCGGATAGCTTCGGCTTGAGCTGGGATTCCTCCTCCAGTAACTTTAGCGCTTACTTTATACGTAGCACCCCCAACAATCTTGAAAGCGTCCCTTATAGTGTTTTGTAGTGCTTCAGTTGGAAAATATACATCTCCTTCTTTTTCATTAACAATGTATGAAGCCTTTTTCGCAGGGAATAATCTAACACGTGCGGTTGCCGTCTTTCTTCGCCCTACTGCTTCTATGTATTTTCCAGTTGCCATATTACTTTATTATCAAATTTTTCATTCTAGCCTTTCGTAATCTATTATTTGGAAGCATGTTGTATACTGCAGCTTTCAAAGCCTCAGAAACACCCTTCTTTGCGACAAGTTCATTTAAGGTGTACTCACGTCGTCCACCTGGAAATCCAGAGTACCTGTCGTAAATTTTAGTTTCTTTCTTTTTATCTGAAAGATCAAGTGAATCAACATTCTCAACAGTAACATTTACGTGTGCAACTGTGTTTCGTGCAAAATCAGTCTGATCTTTCCCTAAAAGGGTGTGCGCTAGTAAAGAGGCAAAACGTCCTAGTTTCTGATCTTTAGCGTCGAATGTCATTTCTCGTTTATCCATATTATACAAATTCTATAACAGCCTTATCTCTTTTGGCATCTGCAAAAGTTCCAAGCTTACTAATTCTTGTGTACCCACCTGCTCGTTCTTTGTATCTTGGTGCGATAACTTCATGAAGCTTCTTTGAAACTTCTTGATCATTACCAAGACGTGAGGTGATAAGTCGGCGGGACGCTAGTGAATCCTTTTTTGCAAGAGTTATGTACTTTTCAATTATTGGTCGTAACTCTCTGGCTTTAGCTATAGTAGTTTCAATTTTCTCTTCTAGAACGATGCTTCTTACAAGACTACGCAAAAGGGCTACGCGAACTTTTCGCACTCTTCCGAATTTACGTTGTTTCTTGTGATGCTTCATATTAGTTTGAGTACACTAGCACAGTTTAGTTACGAAGTGTAATTCCTAGGTTAGACAGGGAACGTTTTATCTCTTGAAGCCCTTTTTGACCAAGACCTTCAATTGCTAAAATGTCTTCCTCGTGCTTTCTAGCAAGACCTCCTACTGTTCGAATACCAGCATCATTAAGAGAGTCCTCCACTCGCTGAGTTAGTTCAAGCTCAGTAATTCGTGTCTTAAATACTTCCTTGTCGGCTTCTTTCTTAACTTCTTCCACCTTTTCCTCTACTTTTGGAGGAAGTTCCTCTTCAGCTACTTCAGTTTCTTCTTGGAAACCGATAACAGCCTTAAGTTGGTGAATCATTATTTCAATTGAGTTTTCAAGAGCTTCTTTTGCAGTAAGAGTTCCATCTGTTTCAATAAAAACTCGCAGACGGTTGAAGTCAGTACGATCTCCTACACGCATGTTTTCTACTTCGTAGTTAACACGACGAATTGGTGAGAACGTTGCATCAAGTGCAATTGCACCGATTTCTACTCTTTCCTTCTCCAATACTTCTTTTGCAACGTATCCTAATCCACTTTCAACTCCCAATTCAACTTCAAAATCTATCTTTCCTGAAACTTCAGCAATGTGTTGTTCTGGGTTAAGGATTTCCACTTGGCTGGGGGCTTCTATGTCAGCAGCCGTTACAGTCTTAGGGCCTTTTACTTTAATCTTAATAGTTTGAGGCTCATCAGTAAGCATTTTAATACGAACCTTCTTTAGATTAAGGAGTAGCATAATAGTATCTTCTGATACTCCATCGATAGTTGAGTACTCGTGAGACACTCCGTCGATTTTAACGCTAGTTATAGCAGCACCCGGAAGAGACGAAAGAATTATTCTTCGCAGTGAGTTACCTAGGGTGTGTCCGTACCCAGGGTATAGACCGTCTATTTCATATGTACCTGAAAATCCTTCTTCTTTGATTATTCGAGGTTTTGATGGAACTGTTACTTGGTGATCTGACATAAAATATTTTTTATGATTAATAATTATCGGTTATAGAACTCAAACACAACTGGCATATCAAACCCGACTTCAGCTGCTACAAATTCGGGAATAGATTTAACGCTAGCGGACAATTTCTTAGAATCAACTGTTAGCCATTTAGGTGCTGTGTGTGCTGTGATAGTTTCGCTATTTCCTACAAAGAGAGTCTTGTCTTTACTCGCCTCTCGAACTCCAAGGGCGTCTCCCTTTTTAACAATGTGCGAAGGAACAGTCATTCTCTTTCCGTTAACAATAACGTGTCCGTGACTAACCATTTGTCTTGCTGCTCGTCTTGTTGGAGCAAATCCTAATCGGTAAACAGTGTTGTCTAGTCTAGTTTCAAGTTCTTTGTACAATTCTGTCGCTGGGTCTTTTGTTGCTAGGGCGTTTGCAACATATTTTCTTAACTGCTTCTCTGTAACTCCGTAAGTAAATCGAACTTTTTGCTTTTCAAGAAGCTGTCTTCCGTAGTCACTTAAGTTTCGACGTCTTTTAAAAGTCTTCTTAACGCGAGCTTCAGAAAGTGCGAACTTCTCAGTCTGACATTTTTCGTAGACTCCACTACCAAGTCGCTTACAGATTTTGTATTTTGGTTTAGATAACATAATATTTAATTAAACACGACGAGGACGACGTCTTTTAGGTCCGTTAAATGGGACAGGTGTTCTATCTGAAATTCTTGTGATTTCAACTCCCTTTCCGGCAAATGCACGTAGTGCGGATTCACGTCCTGCACCAACCCCCTTTATAACTGCAGTTGCAGACTTTACTCCCATTAGTTGTGCTTTTTCAGCGATAAGTTCACCTACTTTTGCAGCAGCAAAAGGAGTTCCCTTCTTGGCTCCTGCAAATCCTAGAGATCCGGCTGATGACCACATAATTGCGTTACCGTTTGTGTCTGAGAATGTAACCTTAGTATTGTTGTAAGTAGCGTGAACGTGTAATACACCGGCAAGCATCTTTTTCTTAGGCGCTCGCGAAACTGCTCGAGATCGCAATCCCTTGTTTACACTAGCTCCTGATTTTTTAACAATTCGTTTCTTACCCATATTATTTCTTATCTACTTTACGGCGACCACTTGTCGTAGTGTTTCTAACGTTTCCACGAACACTTCGAGAGTTTGTCTTTGTTCGTTGTCCCCTTACTGGAAGATTACGTGAGTGACGCTCTCCACGGTAGCTCTTAATGTCCTTGAGCCGCTTGACGTTTGTATTTACGTTTCGTCTAAGCTCACCTTCGATTTGAAAAGCTGAAACCAACTTTCCTAAGAGTGCCTCATCGTCGCTATTTAGATCAGTAGGCTTCTTTCCTCCTTCGATCTTTGCTTCATTTAGTATTTTAGTGGCACGAACTCGTCCGATACCATAAACGGCAGTTAGACCTATTTCTAATCGCTTTGAATCGGGAATTGTAATACCAGCTATACGCATATTTATTTAAATTAACCTTGGCGTTGTTTATGACGAGGATTTACACAAATTACAAAGAGACGTCCGCGACGGCGTACACTCTTACAATCCTTGCATAATTTTTTTACCGAACTTTTAACTTTCATATAATTAAAAAGTGTGCACGCTAAACGCGTCGCACGATTCTACCTCTTCCTCCGTATGGGTCAACCTTTACAAGAACGGTATCCCCAAGCAGAACTTTAATGCGATGAAGTCGCATCTTTCCTGCTAGATAAGAGATTGTGTTTGCACCATCTTTGAACTCAACGCGAAAAAGCGCATTTGGTAGCGCTTCTGTGATGACACCTTCTACGATGTCCTTGTTTTCGTTGATATCTTCACTCACAGTGCTGGCACAGAGTAACAGATTACGGGGATTTTGACAAGTACTTATGCACTATTTCTCAGGGGAGATATGTACAGAAATATTACCTACTTCTGAAGGGAACACTTTCTTCCAGAAAGGTCTTATTGTAGCTTGGGCGCTCTTTATTCCAGGGTAGCCACTCATTATAGTATTAAGAGCTTCACTCCTTCTTCCTACTAGATCTTGCTTAAGAGTTTCAGTGTCGATTTGCCAAGTTAGCGTAGTCTTTCCTTCAAGAGTAAATTGTATTAAAGCGTCGTTTTCGATATCAACTCCAGCCTTGTTTATAACAGTCATTGCCAAGTTTTCGGGAGAGTCGATTAATATCTTTCCAGCCTTAGGAGACGCCAGGGTTGCAGTTATTAAAATGCGAGCAAGTTCGTTCCTATCAAAGGTTACAGTTTGAATATGAGCTATTTCTCGAACGGTTGCAGTGGAATCTGATGTATGAATTACGGGAGCCGATTCGAAAGTTGCAAACACCCCTCCATCAAACATTTCAATTGGTGAGGATTTCGCATCCTGAACACTTCCTAGAATTTGTGCTCGTAGTTCTTCCTGTAGACGAGTCCTTGTTGCGTTAAGCGAATCCTCATCAACTATTGCACGTTCTCCTACGAAACCTCCTATTATAGGATCTTTTAATTCAGCGTAGAAAGTGTCATAGCGAGGATCACCCTTAAGACCAGGTATTGTAAAGCGTGTTCCAACTGAATTTATATTCTTATCTTCACCCGGAAGGTCGGCGTGAACTGTTATTTCAATACTTCCTGGAGTTGATCCGCTCTTGCCTGGAACAATGAATGAATTACGTACTCTGTAAATCTCTCCACTTGGTGCCTCAAACCTAGTGTTCTTGATAAGGCGAAGTGGTGCTGAGCTGTCATCGTTGTATACAATTATTCTACCGGATGCTTTTTCCTCCACCGTTTCTTTTCCTGAAGCACTTACTGTGTCTGTTAATTCTATCGAACTAGAAAACAAATTATAACCAAGCTCCCCCGTCTCAGGGTTTCTATATGCTGTGTGTACAATATTAGACGAGAGTATTATTTCCTCTTGTTGAGGAACGATGGCAATTGTTGTCTTACCTATAAATACAAAACCAATTGCAGAAAGTGCAACGACTAATACGACAACGGCTATTGCCCATACTCCCATTTTTCCTACGCCAGATTGTTTAAATTTCTTTTCCATAGTTTTTTTAGTTTCTGGGAGCTTACGTCTTGAGGCGCGTCGAGCTTTCCTCTCTTGTCTTTGAGCAGTGTCCACTGGGTTAACATCTAGAATAGTATGTTCCTGTTTAGTCTCAGGTTCATTTTCAGGAGCCCCGTCTTGCGGTGGCGTTATATCATCAAACATAGCTCGTCCCATAGAAATAGTATACCAAAGTTTTCAGAATTTATTTATCCACAAATAAAGCACCCAAGGAAAGTATAGAATCCTTACGTACAGAGTTCATGTATTTTACTTTTCTATGTGAATGTTCAACTGAAAGAGTCTGTGCTTCAAGCGGGTTTCCCGTTACAGTAAATTGAGCAAAATCTAATCGCTCAATTACTTTTTCAAACCAAGGAGCAAAACGCTTATCTACAGATACAAAAGTCTGCGTCGGCATCTTGTGTGTCTTTCCTAATTTGGAAGCACCGTCTCCAAAGGCACGTACCCATTCTTTCTCTGGCGACTCTAGAAGAGTATCTATTTTTCTACATTGGGCGGGCGTACAAGTGTTATTTATATACATAACGAGTTCTGCAATAGTACTTTTTCTTGTGGAGTCCTCTTTGGTTAGTGCTTGAATTAATTTTTCTGTACCAAAGTTAGTCCAGGTGGTTTTAGAAATTGTGTCGTTGCGTACTATACTTAGGGAAGTATACTCTCCTCCTATATCTACTATAGTGTAGGCATCTTGAAATCTAAACAATTCCTTTAACTGAGTTGCTGCGAAAAGAAAAGAATCTAAGTGAACTGAATGGTTTGGGAAAACGTTTGAAAAGGCCGAGGTAATATCTTGATGGATGGATTCGTCCATGGAGCTTTTTAGAACAGTCATTGCTATACTCTTCGCCATTTTCTTATATGGGTGTGCAGTTACGTATCCGTTCACTTCAATTTGTACTATGTGTTTATCGAATTGGACTCTACCATTTAGCTTTTTATCAGGAAGGTGTCGCTCCATGAAATGTTGAAGTAGCTCCTTTGTAACTTTTTCCTCCTTCTCCAGGACTCCTTCTTCTCGTTCTGATTTAGAATCACCCCAAGGCGCGTGTATTATTGCATGTACGGAGTATTTATTATTTATATTAAGAGAGCCTAATTTATCGATAGCTTTTTTCCCGGCGGTTTCAATTGCAGTTGAGACGTATATTCCTAAATCAGCAGCTGAACTTCCATCTCCAAACTTAATTACTGTGCGACTTGAGTATAGGATAGATATTGGTCCGCCTTTTTGATACTTAGCAATTGCAACGCCGACAGTAGCACTGTCGATATCAAAAATAATTCCATAGGAGGATCTAGAAAGTGCGTTCATTGGTTTAAGTATACCAAACTATTCCAAAACACCACGAATTCGTCTGATTCCAGCAGATGATGCTTTTTCTTTTGCGATTCTAAATACTCCCTCAATATCTCCAGTGTTCTCAACGTGAGGGCCACCACAGAATTCCATAGAAAACGCACCGTCCAATTCTCCAATTGAATACACATTAACAATATCTGGATAGTTTTGACCGAATTCTTGCTCTGCTCCGAGTTTTTCAGCCTCTTCCTTAGGCATAGTTGTTTTTACAACCACTACCTTCTCTTGAATCTTTTCATTAACAATCCTCTCAACTTCTTCTTTTTGCTCATCAGTAAGTTTCTCGTCGTGTGAGAAATCAATTCGTAGCCTCTCCCCTGTTATATTACTCCCTCGTTGTTTAACATGATCTCCTAAAACAATCTGCAAGGCCTTTAAAAGAATATGGTGAGTAGTGTGGAGTGCAGTTGTTTTCTCATCAGTGTCCGCTAGTCCTCCTTTAAACTTTTGCTCGGCTCCTGCCCTACTTTTTTCTTGGTGGTCTTTCATAAGAAGACGAAAGGCATCAGTATCAATTGAAATTCCTTTTTCTTCAGCTAATTCTTCAGTTAACTCAATTGGAAAACCGTATGAGCTAAAGAGTGTAAAGGATTGTTCAGGAGAGATACTTCCGGATTCAGATAGTTTTTCAAATTCTTTTAATCCTTTTGAAAGGGTTGAAGTGAATCTAGTCTCTTCTGTTGAAATGTGATTTTCAATTTCTTCACTCTTTTGAGTTAGTTCAGGATACTGTTGAGAGTACGTTTGGATAAGTGTTGGAACAAAGGATGAAAGAGTAGTGTTTGGAGAGAGTTTATTTAATCTAACTACACTTCGTCTTATTAGTCTCCGTGCAAAGTATCCTTGCTCAGTGTTCGACGGCACTACACCGTCTGCGATCATAAAGACAACTCCACGAAGATGATCTGCAATTACTCTAAAATCTTCAACGTTCTCCTTGTACTCACCTTCAAGTGCGTTAATTGTAACTGAAAGTGAATCAGCCGCTAAAAATACATCAGGTTCGTTGTTTGCTGCAGCTGTAATTCTCTCAAGTCCTCCACCGAAGTCTACGTTTCTTTTTTCAAGCTTTTTAAATCCACCATCCTTTTTTATATACTCCATGAAAACAGAATTTCCAATTTCAAGGAATCTCCCACAGTCGCAGTTTGGGTGACAGAACTCTCCAAAAGAAGAATCATGCTCTCCACCAAAGTCGTAAAATATTTCAGAATCTGGCCCACCTAACTCACCTTCGGGCATATTGGAGGGAACCCCTGAACGACTCCACCAGTTTTTCGCTGAATCGTAAGTAAAGATACGCTCACCTTCCTTCATACCTCGAGCGTAGCCGTTTTCTTCACTTCCCATAATTCCCACTCCGTTAGAAAGATTTCTTTCTGAAAAGAGCTTGCCCCAAATTTCAATTGACTCCTCGTCGCGAGGAATTTCAGAATCCCCTTCAAATACTGTTACGTAAAGATTTTGAGGATCCAATCCGATCTCTTCTACCAAAAATTCAAAAACCCAAGGAAGTTGCTCTTCTTTAAAGTAGTCTCCTAGTGACCAGTTACCAAGCATTTCAAAAAACGTAGTATGGCGGTTGTCTCCAACTTCTTCTATGTCATCTGCTCGGAATGCCTTTTGCGAGTCTACAAGTCGATTTCCTTTGGGATGCTCTTCTCCTAGTAGGTACGGAACAAGAGGTTGCATACCACTTCCTGTAAAAAGAGTTGTAGGGTCGTTTTCTGGAACAATTGAGGATGACGGAATAACAGCGTGGTTACGAGCTGCATAAAAATCTAAAAACTTTTTCCGAATTGTATTAGTGTCCATTTTAAATAAAACCAAAGTGAGATATCTCTAGTGCGTAGCCCACGATCATTAAAAGAACTCCTAGAAAAGCGAGAAACTGCTCTCTTCTCATTTCCATTAGAACAATACCGTCAATGCGCTTTTCTTTAGTAATTTTTCCATGAACTAAGATAACTGAAACACCAAGAAGTACTTTTCCAATTAATCCTAGTGTTAATCCAAGAAATAACATGGGTACAGCATAGCATTTTTGCGAATGGTCGCAAAAGCGGTATACTCACATCATGAAATTTCAAACACACACACTAAAAAACGGACTTAAGGTATTATTAGCACCCTCGAAGGGTGAAGGTTCTGTAACTGTCATGGCAATGACAGGAACCGGCTCACGCTACGAAAGTGCAAAAGAAAACGGAATGGCCCACTTCTTAGAGCACATGGTGTTTAAGGGAACTAAAAAACGACCAAACGCAAAAGCAATTGCAGAAGAATTAGACGGAGTTGGAGGGATGTTTAACGCCTTCACTGGGAAAGACCATACAGCATATTATGCCAAAGTAGACAAAAGACATTTTGAAACAGCATTTAGTGTAGTGTCAGATATCTTTTTGAACCCGAAGTTTCCTGCCTCTGAAATTAAAAGAGAAAAAGGAACGATTATTGAAGAGATAAACATGTATCAGGATATGCCGATACGTAACGTACTAGACGACGCAGACGAAACTATTTTTGGTAAAGAAAATCCACTAGGAAGAACAATACTTGGCCCAAAGAAAAACATTCTAGCTTTTACAAGAAAAGATTTTGTAACGTATTTTGAAAAAAACTACGTAGCTGAAAATTCAGCAATATGTATTGTGGGTTCTTTTTCAGAAAAGAAAGCACTTTCTCTTGCAAAAAAGACATTTGCAAACATGCGTATTGGAGATGTTCCAAGCCACGAACCCTACGTTCACGAACAAGAATCACCTAGAGTTAATTTACATTACAAAAAGACAGACCAAACTCATATGGTTATAGCCCTGCCTTCGTGTGAATTGAATAGTAAGAAGGAGACTACCGCTGAAGTACTCTCGGCAATCTTAGGAGGAGGAATGTCTAGCCGATTATTTACACAAGTACGAGAGAGAAGAGGTCTTGCATACTATGTAAAGGCTGATCACGATGGATACAGCGACATCGGAAGCTTCTACATGCGCGCCGGTGTTTCTAACACAAGTACAGAAGAGGCAGTAAAGGTAATTCTAAAGGAAGTTTCAAGTATAAAAAAAGGAGTTTCAGCAAAAGAGTTAAAAAAGGCAAAAGAATACATCAAAGGAACAACCGCACTTTCACTAGATACTACGGACGCACAAGCCGCACACATTGGCTATACCTCCTTGGTAAGAAAAAGCACAAAAGATTTGAAAGTGTTTAACAAAGCAATTGATAAAGTAACAGCAAAACAAGTTAAAGACCTAGCAAAAGAATTACTTGTTACTAACAAGCTAAGTCTAACCATTATTGGCCCTCACAAGGATGAAAAGAAGTTCTTGAAGTTGCTTAAAGTTTAACTCCCTCTTTCTTCAACAAAGCTCTCTTTTTCTCAATTCCTCCACGGTTGTAACCACCTAGCGTACCGTCTGATTTAATAACTCGATGACACGGGACATCTTTTAGATAATTCTTAGACATTATTGTACCCACAGCTCTCGCTGCCCAAGGAGATCCTACGGCTGTTGCTACTTCTTTATAAGTTTTTGTTTTTCCTTTAGGTATTTTGCGAACAACATTTTGAACGCGTTCTGTAAAAGTAATATCTTTCATACTAAAATAGAGTTTTCTTTTCAGCCACCCTCTCCTCTTTGTTTTTAAGTAGGCTTTTTCCAGCAGCTTCGCGATATCTACAATAATCACAATCACCATTTGCTTTTGGAACGCGAGGATCATCTAAGCAAGTTTTGATATTTAAAAGAGTTTGTTCAATCCAACTGGCATCTCCTGTGTATTCAATTAAAGTGGTTTCAAAGACTAATCTATCTCCAAAAGAGTCCTCATCGGTGCTCGCATTTGCATAAACAAAATATCCTTTGTCTGAAACTTCAAATCCTTTTTGACGCAGCAGCCATTGGTATATTTCCATCTGTCGTTTGTACCCGATATGCCAGTCTTGATCCAGTGCATCAATCTTTCCGTCTTTACTAGTTGCCTTGTAGTCTACTACGTAGAGAACACCTTCTTTATCAACCCATATGTCATCTACCGCACCACACACGGTAACGCCAGTAGGTTTGTGTTCAATTGCTATCCCCTTAAAGTTTTCTCTCCATTCATCCATAGAGTCATGGGCAAACGGAACTAGATCAACTCCATACTGAGTCATTATAGGATGCGGAGTTTTTGCTTTGCGGTGAACGTCGAATTCTTTTTTAAAAAGTGTATCAACTGCTGAGTTTATATTAAAAGGAAAACCCGGCGGACGTGCAGTACCAAGTTTGTTATCAACGTAGAAACATTTAGGACAGTTGGTGAATAGGTCTATTTTAGATCGCGACAGGCGCCACCTCCCGCCTCCGTAGTTCCAGTTAGGATTTCTATTTGGTTTATAAAAACCAGACATACCTATTCGTCAATTGGGTCAACATTATTTCGACCAAAGTGCACCTTAATTTTAGCCTCAACAAACCAAACTGCCGTGAAGATAAATAACGTTAAAAGTGTAGTATATGCTGCTATTGAGTAGAGACCGAACCCAACTCCAACACCAACTCCTGCTGAAATCCACATACCTGCAGCTGTAGTTAATCCTCTCATTATATTTTGTCTAAACATAATTAACCCCGCCCCGATAAAGCCAATGCCTGTAATTATTCCTGATGTAACACGCATTGGATCAAAGTTAACCTTGCCTAAGTATTGTGTTGTTACCACAACTGATATTACGGTAAACAGACAGGCTCCAAGTGAAATTAATGCAAAAGTTCGCATTCCTGCACTTTTCCCTGCAACTGCTCGTTCAGCACCAAGAAGAAGTCCTAGAAAGGCAGCCAGTCCCAGTTGGAAGAATACAGTTAATGTTGTTGGGTCTAATTCAAAAAACATAATTAGTTTGCCTTAAATGAGCTGATAACAGGATTGTTGCTTGAGTCTCGTATGGGAAAGTCGTCAGAGAGGCTAAATTGAGAATCTCCGCTGTCTGAATATATTACCACCCAATATGTTTGATCCGTAAGAGTTTCTCTTAAGAGTGGTATAGAAATACTG